>JALHPW010000228.1 GCA_022842255.1 Saprospiraceae bacterium
GTTTTTGTTTTGTAGTTCCAGCCGCTCCCGGTCGAATTTGATTTGATTGATTTCGAGGTCTTTGAAATTCTGCCGTGCGATCAAGAACTTGATTTGGCCTTCAGACGCAGCGAGCAGGGTACGTTGTTGGTTCAGTCGTTGTTGGCGGGCCTGGTCCTCGATACGCATCGAATCGAGCACATTCAAGTAATTGCGGTAATATTCAAAGGCTTTTTCAAAGTCGTACAACTCGTGGTAGAGGTCGGCAGCGGTGCGATATGCCTCTGCCAGCACGGCTTGTTGTTTGGTTTCGCTGGCATATTGGATGGCTATCTGGTTGTGGGAGAGGGCATTATATAGGTCATTGCCACTAAAATAGACCCCGGCCATGAGGTGTTCGAGGTTGGCCAATGCGGCAAAATCCTTTCGGGAGGCCAGCAGGTTTTTAGCTTTCAGCAAGTACTCGATACCGCGTTTGGATTCGCCCGTATTGTGCAAGGCGATGCCCATATTGGCCCACAGGACTTCCGGGTACTCACAAGGGATATAGGCGCACTGTAGTTCCGCTTTTCGGAAATACTCGAGCGCTTTTGGATAGTCTTGCAAGGTGGCATATTGCCTGCCGAGGTTGTTGTAGAGCAAGGACTGCTCCTGCGTGGTGCCTGCTTTTTCGATGATGTCTTGCAGCAGGAGATAGAAATACAGGCTTTTACCGGGGTCGCCGTTTTGGTCGTAGGCTTGGGCGCGTTTTTGGTAAATTTGGACCAAGCGGGGGTTGTTTCCCTCCGCTTTATATTTGAAAATGAGTTCTTTATACAGGATTTCCGCGCTGTCAAACCGCATATCGTACAGACATGCATCGGCGGCTTTTTCACGGGTTTCATAATCCTGGGGTTTCAAGGCCAGCACTTCCCGGTAATAACGGTGCGCAGAAGCGTACAGTTTTTCTGCAAAAAAAAGGTCGCCGATAGCGGTTTTTACCGCAAGCTGGGCGGAGCGATTGCCCGAGTTTTCGAGTTTGGCCTCCGCTTCAAGGAAATATTGAAGGGCTTCTTCGCTGCGGCCAATCCGGGTAAAGGTTTCGCCCAAAAGAATAGAGGCGCGCACAATACCGCCATCGTACCGCAGACTGCGGGCCATTGCAAGGCTTTTTATGGCCAATTCTTCGCGTTCGGAATCACTGCTTGCACGTTTGGCCTGGTCCAGGATGTGGTCGACCTCAATGGTGCTCCGCTCGATGTCGTCGAGTGTCTGGGCTTGCAAGTAGCTGAAAGCCAATAAGATAAAAAGGGAGCTTAATAAAAATCGCACGTTGCTGGAGTAGATTGGCAACGCGAAGAAAGGGATTTTTTTACGACTTGCGAAGTACGATTTACGAGGTTTTGTACCGTCGTACTTCACAAGTCGTAATTCGTAAATTTATTTCCCTTTCCAGATTTTCAGTCCCAGCGACTCAAGCGCCATTTCCCACAATGCCTCATAGGGGATGATTTCAATCTCATGCGCTTGGTTGGCAGATTCCAGCGGCACGGTTTGCAGTTGTTTGAAAAGCCGTTCGGTTTTGCGGGTAGAGGCCTCGCGGTGGAAATTGGCCTGCGGAATCTGGAGCAGCATTTTGATAAAACAGTTGCTGCGGAAAGTGGAGTCGTCTTTCAGGTACCGGCTGCAGTATTTAGCGATGCCCTCGATGCGGTCGGACGATTTTTCGTAATCTTTTTCAGCAATGGCATACAGGATTTGAACGATGAGCACACTGATGTTCATGCCACTCTTGTCTTTGGAAAACAAGGTGATTTCGTTGATGAACTTGCTCATTTTGAACTTCTTGGACCGTTCGCTCAACGCCGATTCGGGTATTTTCCCAATCTTGATGAGGTAGAAAACATAGGCCTGGAAAATCCGCCACATCTCCACTACCTGGACTTGTTTCTCCTCGAAGCGCGGGTAATTCGTCACCTTTTCATAGAGGTGGTAGGCTTCTTCCCAGTGGCCTGTGCGGACAGCGAGCAGGAAGAAAAGTTCTTGCAATTTGAACCAGTTGAACGAACCTTCTTCAAAGAAATATTCACAGCGTTCGATGGCTTTTTGGCCTTTTTCGAACTCTCCCAATTGCAGGTAGCAAACAATCAGGTTGTAGTAAAATACCTGAAGTGGCAGCCCGCTATCGTAATCCTTTTTGTCAAAAAATGCGATGGCGTCTTCGCAGAGCTTGGCCGTTTTGACGTAGTCGTTTTCGCTGTTGTAAATGAGCAAATGCACCATCCGACCAAAAAGGTGGAGCTTAAACGAGGTGCAGACAGCCATAAACGGCTTTAACTCCGCGTAAAACTCCTCTGCTTGTTGGGTTACCTCGGCCTTGGTCGATTTGCTGTTGGTGTATTGCGCCATCAATTCGGAGTAGAAAAACTCCGCCTTGCTCTCCATTTGCCAGATTTTCTCGTACTCAAGGTATTGGGACTTTACTTCCTCGTATTTACCAATGTCGCCATCGACCGTGCTGTATTGGAGGCGCAGAACGCGCAGGATATCGAGGGTCAGTTCTGTGAATTCGAAGTGTTTGGCGTGCCGGAGCAGTCGTTCGAGCAGGTCGATGCCTGTGATTTTGGCATTGCGGATGAGCAGGGTCATGGCCGCCGACCACTTCTTATAGCATTCAAAAAACGCCTTTTGGCGATTGGTGAAGTTGGCGTCTTTGAAATCGAGCAGAAAAATGGCGTCTAGCAAACGCTCCTTGAGTTTGTTTTTCAAACTCGTCAGGTTGCCTTCGTCGCCCTCTTTGAAAAGGGCTTTTGCGTCTTCGTCGGTTTGCACCTTTTTGTCCAAAAGGGCATCGAAGAGGCGTTCCATTTTGGAATCTGGCTCGATTATAAACTTTAAAATTCCACTTCCTTTTAGCTTGGTCTTGTTGACCAACCCCACGAGTTCTACAAGGTCGCGCATAAGCCGGTGACGTTTGATTATCAATGAGATTGACACAAATAGCTAGACCGAGCTGGTAGTGTTCGTCAGCATCAGCATACTATTTGGGCCAGAAAAACCCTGATCGGATGGGAATTAAAAAGAATGTGGGAGAAGAAGAAAACGGGAATCCAAAAAGTTGCCCTGTTCCGTTTCAACGTACTACCGTAGGAGGATTAATGGGCCAATTTGAGTGCCCAAGGATTAAAAAAAGAATCGCCCAAAGGTAAAATTATTTGATTGTTAAAAACCAAATCTGTGCCAAAGACTTGCGAATGTCTTGAATCAGGCACAAACTTATCCGTGTTTTTTAAATGTTATAAAGGTTTTTACATATAATATTTATATAAAATCTAAGGGTTTGAATTCCACTTTTAACACTTTTTGGGCGTCTGCACCGAGCCAATTTTCCAAAAGCGTGGCATACACCTGCCGGAAATCCAACTGAAATTTCAGGTCGCCCTGGTCCAAATCCATGAGGTTGGGCATCGCATTGAGCAATCCTTTTTGACGAAGGGCCCCACCCAAAAACATCATGTTGTTGGCCGTGCCATGGTCCGTGCCGCCGGAAGCGTTTTGGGAAACACGCCGACCAAACTCGGAGAAGGTGGCCACCAATACCTCATTCCATTTGCCGTTGGATTTCAAATCGGTGGCAAAGGCAGAAAGCGCATCATTGAGCTCTTGAAACAACCTTTTTTGTTGTGCTTCCTGGTTGATATGGGTGTCAAAACTCCCCAGGGACACATAATACACCGAGGTGTCGGTATCGGCCATAATCAAGGAGGCGATGGTTTTTAAATCCTTGCCCAAACCCGTAGCAGGATAGGTTGCGGTGCTTGATTTTTTGCGGCTTTGCTCAAAAAGATAATTGGCAGAGGAGAGGGTTTCTGCCATGGTTTTGTAAAGGTAATCCACAGGGGCCTCCTCATCGATCACCTTGCCCTTGGCATTTGAATATTCGGCAAAAAATGGGCTTCGAGTGCTTTCGTATAGCCGTTTGGCGTCCTGCAAGGCCAGACCCTTGGCCTTGTCGCCCTTCAAAACCAGGCTTAAGGTGTCATCAAATTCAAGTGCCGCAGTTGGCCGTCCCGCACATTGGGCATCCAAAAAACGTCCCAACCAGCCGGTCTGCCAGAATACATCGGCCGGACTGGCGGAATGCCAAATGTCCATGCTCCGGAAGTGCGAGCGATCGGGGTTGGGGTAGCCCACACTGTTCAGGACCGCCATGGAGCCATCGTCCCACAGATTTTTTAACCCGCCGAGCGTTGGGTGAATCCCCACCTCATCGGTGAGTGCAAGCGCTGTTTCACGCTTGATGCCCAATCGTGGTCGCTCGCGGTAATACACGTCGTTGCGGGTTGGGATGATGGTGTTCAGGCCATCATTGCCGCCACTGAACTGGATGACCACCAAGCTTCGGCCCTTCACCGGCAGCATTCCGGGCGCTTCGATGGATTTCAAAAATTTGGGCATCAGCAAAGACGCCGTGGCCAGGGAACCGGTTTTGAGAAAATCGCGACGAATCATTGGGTGTTGTTGATTTGATTTGTTGTTGATTTGTTGATTTGAAAGCGCTATCTTTAGATTCTCGAAAATGAATTGAAATATATCATTACTTAAAAAAGCCAAGATGAAACAGTACTTTTTTGAAAAACTCAGGGTCTGGCAAAGTGGGCGTGTACTTGTAAAAAATGTTTATGCGCTTACGAAGAAAATGCCTGCTGACGAAAAATTTGGACTTATTTCTCAGATTCGTCGGGCGGCCTTGTCAGTAACCTGCAATCTGGCAGAAGGCACCAGCAGGTCTTCGGGAAAAGAACAAGCCAGGTTTTCTGAAATTGCTTTCGGCAGCCTCATGGAGGTTCTCAATTTGCTGATTACCTCCTCAGATCTCGATTACATCACCGAATCAGAACTTGATGCCCTGCGCCCTCTGATTGAAGAAATTGGGAATATGCTTAACAAACTTAAGGAAACGCAACTGGCTAGAAGCGGATGATTGTTGATGTGATTTGTTGATTTGATTTTTTGTTGATTTGAGAAGCCAAGCTTAGGCAGTCAAATCAACAAAAAATCAAATCAACAAAAAAATTAAGTGTTTCAACAACTAAATTCAAAACACCGTGTTTAGTGTCTATCTTTTCACCATCCTAAACTTTATAACAACATGGCATCCACAACTTGGAACCTCGACGCAGCACACTCAGAAGTCAATTTTAAGGTCAAACACTTGGTAATTTCGACTGTTTCGGGCCAATTCAAGAGCTTTTCTTCCGCAGTGAGCACCGAAGGCGATGATTTCACCACCGCCAAAATTTCCTTCGAATTGGAATCTGGCAGCATTGACACCGGCATGGAAATGCGCGACAACCACTTGCGCGGTGATGACTTTTTCAACGCAGAGGCTTTTCCTAAAATTACTTTTGTTGCAACCGCCGTCCGTCCACTGGAAGGTGCCGAGTATGCGATTGACGGGAACTTGACCATCCGCGACTTTACAAAACCCATCACACTAAAAGCCGAATTTGGCGGCATCGCCGTCGACCCATACGGCCAAACCAAGGCCGGTTTTGAGGTAGAAGGCAAAATCAAACGCAGCGAGTTCGGACTTTCCTGGAACGCCATGACCGAAGCCGGCGGAGCCGTTGTATCCGATGAAGTGAAATTCCAGGCCAACGTGCAGTATATCAAGCAGTAGTTATTGGGTTTTTGTTGATTTGATTTTTTGTTGATTTGAGAGGCTAAGCTTGGGCAGTCAAATCAACAAAAAATCAAATCAACAAAAAATCAACAAAGCTGATATTCCGGCGTAGCCATCAGTTGTACCATTGAGGTTTGCAACAGCGCAGCCCGACTGCTACGGTCGGTGTTTTTTTGGAGTACTTCGAGCGGCAGATTTTTTGTGGGAACGGCCCACACAAAATCTGCCATTTTTTTAATCAGTTCATTATCAGGTGTTTCGGCGAACAAGTCCATGGCGGGTTGCCAATCCATAATAGCGGAAAGCCTGCGCATCTGGCCTTTTGCGGCCTCGCCCATTTGCTGGTCGTCGTCGGTTTTGCCCCGTACATCGAGGTCCTGATTGGTGTACAACAATTGCGGGATACGGAGCCGGAGCATGAGCGAACTGCTGTCGATCCAATTTCGTCCGCCGGGCCAACCTGCCACATTGGGCGGATAAAAAAGGATTTGTCCGAGTGCTTTTTGCAGTACCAGCTGACTTTCCGGGTCGGCCAATTCCATTGGGATAGCGCGGCGCATGCCTACCCATAGTTCGATGGGCGATTTGATTTTGGAGCCCACGTTTTCCGCTGCATAAAACCAATCGGAGCGCGCGATGTCTTCCAGCAACCGCATGATCTTATACCCCGATTCAAAAAAACGATCGCCGAGCCAAACAATGCGCTCTTCGGGCACAATTGTTTCGTTTACCAGGAATTTATAGAGTTTTCTGGCGATAAACCGGGCTGTTTCGCGTTTTTCCAACAGGATGTCAAGGATGTCGTCCCCTTTGAAATTGCCCGTTTTGCCAAGCACCGTTTTGCTGCCCGCATCATGGTCGCGCAGCCGAAAAACAAACTCCCCATCCAGCCGGTGGTTCCATCCGGTGAACGCCCGGGCGGCCTCTTTCACATCGGTTTCGGTGTAATTCCCTCTGCCCAGGGTGAAGAGTTCCATTACCTCACGGGCGAAGTTTTCGTTGGGATGTTGTTTTTTGTTTTGCTGGTTGTTGAGGAAGGAAATCATGGCCGCCGACTTCGAAACACCACGCAGCAAATCGGCAAAATTGCCCAGCGCGTGTTCCCGCACCACCGTCAGAAGCTGTTGTTGGTACAGGATGTTGATGTTGCGGCTCGCAAAATGGCCATGCCAGAAAAGGGCCATTTTTTCGCGCAATTGGGCTTTGGAATGGGTCATTTCCTCCAGCCACAGCAAGTTTAGATTTTGCAAATCCTCCCGACTTTGTTTCCGAAGCTGGCGTTTTTGGTCCTTGTCCAAATCCCGGCGCTCCATTTTACCCAGTTCGCCCACACCCATCAAAAGGCCCTTTACCACACCATCCACCACGTCAAAATGCTGGGGCGCAGCCAGGGATTCGTCGCGCAATTTGGGCCACCAGGAGGCTGCCGGGAGCGCTGACCAATTTTCCCAACTTTTGGTGCGTGGCCCAAAACCCATGCGCCAGAGGAGATGCTGTAGATTCATGTGTATTTGTTGAATTGAGTATTTGGGGATACGGTGATTTGCGGTGCAATCGCTTGGTATTCCTGTGGACGAAAAGTAGGGTCAACAAAGCAATTGATAGACGGAGCGCAACGAATAACGTTTAAGCATTAACACTTTTTTAAAGCCGATGTACCTTTGGGGCATATCCCAATAACCAACTCACCGCATCAACAATTCAACAAACTGTGAAAAATATAGCCATCCTCACCGGCGGCGACTCCGAAGAGCGCGTCATTTCCCTCAAAAGTGGTCAGGTCGTGCTCGACCACTTGCCCAAAGACCGCTACCGATGCTTCCTGATTGACATCCAAAAAAGCGATTGGCACGAACTGGGTTCGGGTACGCAAGTGGACAAAAACGATTTCTCCTTAACCATGAACGGGGAGAAAATCCAATTTGATT
>JALHPW010000229.1 GCA_022842255.1 Saprospiraceae bacterium
CCCCCCGCCTCCTAAACACGCCCCCCGCGCCCCCGACCAACCCCCCCCCCCCCCCCCCCCCAAATCCCCAAATCCCCAACTAAACAAATCCCCCCAAAAAACTTATTCAGAACGAAGCGATTTCACCGGGTTGGCAAGGGCTGCTTTCAAGCTTTGAAAACTCACAGTTGCAAAGGCTATGAAGATGGCCCCGATACCAGCAGACACAAACATCCACCACTGAATATCAATGCGATAGGCAAAGTCGGTGAGCCATTTATCCATAAAATAATAAGCGATGGGCGATGCGATGAGGATGGCAATGAGTACCAGTTTCAGAAAGTCTTTAGCGAGTAAGCCCGTGATTCCAAGTACACTGGCGCCCAATACTTTGCGCACCCCGATTTCCTTGGTGCGGCGTTGAGCGGCATGGGTGGCCAAACCCAACAAACCAAGGCAGGAGATGAAAATGGCCAGTGCCCCAAAGCCCTTGCAGGTGGCGGAAAAACGGTTTTCAGCAATGTAGAACTCGGCGATGCTCTCGTCAAAAAACTCGGGATCGAACACCTGTTCCGGGTAGGTATTATCGAACTCGCGCTGGATGGCGGCAGTCGTTTTCGAGATATTCTGGTTGGAGATTTTGACCCCTGCGCCGTACATCCTTTTCAAATTGGAAGTCATTACAAGTGGCTCCACGGTGCGGTGTGCGGAATGTGCATGAAAGTCTTTTACTACTCCTACCACATTGCGCCAACGGTTGCGGCCCAAACGAAGTTCTTTGCCAATGGCCTCTTCAGGGTTTTTAATGCCCACTTTTTTGAGCAAGGTTTCATTTACCACAAATTCTTTGGTCGTATCGCTGGGTTCAAGCCAGCGCCCAGCCAGGAGTTGCAGCCCGTATGTTTTTTGAAAATCTGCATCGCAGAACTTCATGGTGGTGCTGAATTTCTGGTCTTCCGTGCCACGCTCAAAAGCAAAATTAGTGGCCCAGGTACTGCCGGAGGCGGGTTGGTCGCTGCCGAATGCCACAGATTCCACACCCGGAATTTGCATCAGCCGTTGTTTGAATCCCACGAGTTTGGATTGGCTGAGGCTATCGCCATTGACCCCGAAAGTGTACACCAGGTCTTTTTTGAAGCCCAGGTCCATGTTGCGTACATAATTCAGCTGGCCCAGGGTGATGATGGTGCCCACTACCAGTGCTTGCGCAATCATGAACTGCAATATCACCAAACCTTTACGAACAGAAGCCCCGCCGATGGAGCGTTCGGAGGCATCGTTTTTCAAGGCCCGAATCGGGTTGAAGCCCGCCAATACCATGGCTGGATAAAACCCGGAAAGCAGGGTAACGGCAAGGCCAATCACACCCAAAAAGCCATAAACTATGGGTTGACTCAGGAAAGGCAACTCGGTGGGCACTTCCGAAATCTGTTCGAGCCAAGGCGAGGCCGCCCAGGCCAAAAGCGCCCCAACGGCCACTGCAAAAAACACAACCAGAGCGGTTTCAAACATGAATTGGCCAAAGAGATTGCCGCGGCTCCCGCCCAGTGTTTTGCGTACCCCAACTTCTTTGGAGCGGCGCAGTGCCTGTGCCGTAGACAGATTGATGAAATTGAAACAAGCCATCAACAAGACCAAAAAGCCAATGGAAGAAAGTACCCAAAGCCTGTTTTTGGAGATGACGTGTTTGGCAGAGGTCCCGTACCGGTCGTCGTAATGTAGTTCTGAAAAGGGCTGCAAGACGTGTTTCCGCGAACTGCGGCTGTTTCGGCCTTCCTCGCTGTATTCTTTTTGGCCGACCTGGCCGACCAAAATGTTGGCGGCCTCCAATTGGTCAGCATTGGCCAAAAGCCCAAACTGTTGGTCGTTGGAACTGGTGCTGCCCCAGTCTTCATTGTATTCGTATTTCTCCTTGTTGCTCAAAATGGTGGCATAGGAGATGACCAGGTTGATGGGCAAATCGCAGTTTTCAGGTGGGTCGGATACAACGGCTTTTACCACCATGGGGTCGTTGTCGATCAAAAGTGTTTGCCCCATCGCGTTTTCCCATTTGTCAAAACAACGGGTGGCCATGGTTTGGGTCAATACCAGCGAATTGGGTTCATTCAGGGCCGTGCTTTTTTCTCCTGCAAGCCATTGGAAATCAAATATTTGAAAGAATTCAGGTTCTACAAAAAAGGAAATTTGTTCTGGCTCTACCCCAAATTTTTTGAGTGCCGGCCCCCCACTTGGATTGGGCACCAGTATGGTAGGCCAATACTCTTTCATTTTAGTGGTTGCAACCAATTGCGGCACGGTATTTTTCACTGAGGTCATGGCAGGTAGGGGCATTCCGCGTGTGAACCCTTGCTCTCCATCGTTATTGACATCATTGGTCACAACCCGCACGATGCGGTCGTAGTTCTGGAAGTTTTGATTATAACTCAGTTCGTAGTGGACAATCCGAAAAATAAGCAGCACGGCTGCAATGCCGACAGCCAGTCCCAAGACATTGAGCACCGCAAAACCCTTTTGATTGCGCAGATTGCGAAGGGCTAGTTTGAGATTGTTGGATAGCATGGGTGGTTGATATGTTTTGTTGTGGATTTGGTGAATTGGGGATTTATTCGTTGCGCAAGCTCTCAACCGGGTTGGCCAGGGCAGCTTTGATACTTTGAAAACTGACGGTTAAAAATGCTGTTGCTATCGCCGCCGCGCCAGCTGCTGCAAACATCCACCATTGAATATCAATATGATAGGCAAAATTCGCCAGCCATTTGTTCATAAAATGATAGGCAATGGGGGCGGATATTAGGAGGGCGATAAGCACCAGTTTCAAAAAATCCTTCGCCAATAAACCGGTGATGCTCGCCACACTCGCGCCCAACACCTTGCGCACCCCAATTTCTTTGGTGCGCTGCTCCGCCGTGAAAGTAGCCAGGGCAAAAAGCCCCAAACAGCCGATGAACAGGGCAAGTCCAGTGAAGGCACTTAACACGGAACCCATTTTTGTCTCCGAACGGTACATCCTTGCGAAGGAAGCATCCAAAAAGTCAAAATTGAATGGGGCATTCGGGATTGCGGCCGCCCAGAGTTTGCCTGTTTTTTCGATAGCGGTCTTTTCGGTACCTGGGCGTAACCGTGCCACCACATAGGAAGCGTACACTTTGTACGAATTGGACGATTGGTGGAAAACAGCCGCAGGTTCAATCGGAGCACGTACAGAACCCAGGTGAAAATCGCGCATCACGCCTACTACCTGAAAGCGTTGGTTGGCATTTCCAGGGTAGCGCATCCATTTGCCAATCGGGTTTTCCCAACCAATGGCACGCACAGCCGCCTCGTTCAAAATCACGGAACAAGAATCGCCAAGCCCGGCATCATCTTGGAAATTGCGTCCGGCAATGATGTCCAGTCCGAGCACAGGCACAAAGCGGGTATCGGCAAGAAAGGAAGAAAGCATCAGGTTGGGTGTTACTGGCCGACTTTGTTCGCCTTGTTCGGGTTCATAAAAATCGCCAAAACTGCCCAAGGAGGGCAAAAAAGTAGTGCGGGAAACGGAGCTCACTTCTGGCAATTGTTCAATTTGCTGGCGAAATAATTCGATTTCGCTAGGGCCTTCCATATTGCGGAGCACCGGCAGTACCAACACGTTTTCGCGTTGCAAGCCTGGCGAATTTTTTTGGGCAAACGCCAATTGGCGCAACACCACCCAAGAGCAGAGCATGAGGGCAATCGAGACAGAAAACTGGAATACAACCAACCCGTTCCGAATGCCTGCGTGGCCGCCTTTTGTGTTTTGGGAAGTGGTTTTGAAGGCCCCACCCGAACTGAATTTTGACATGAAGAAAGCCGGATACAAGCCCCCCAGAAAGCCAGTCATCACGGTCAGACCTGCCATAAGGCCCAGGTTTTGAACTGAAAAAAGCTCAAAAAGGCTCAATTCTAGCCCAGTCAACTGATTAAATAGCGGCAAACTCACCCCGGCCAACCCAGCTGCCAAGAGCATCCCCAAGCCACTGAACAACATCGATTCGGTCAAAAACTGAGCAATCAAAGTGCTTCGGTCTGAGCCAAGTGCTTTCCGTACCCCCACCTCCCGGGCGCGTGTAGACGACCGCGCGGTGCTGAGGTTCATAAAATTCATACTTGCCAGCAACAGAATTAAGGCTCCGACAATGCCAAACATCCACACCTGGGACCCATCGCCGAGTGTAATAAGTCGGCTGCTTAGGTCAGAGTGACCCAAATGCAGCTGTTTCAAGGGCAATAGTTGTACATTCCAGCGGTCGCCACGCCGGAGTTGGTCTTCAAAGTTTTGACCAATCCGCTCGTAGGCAGCCGGCGCGTAGCGCAGCACCATGGCTGGAAACTTTGCTTCCAGATTGGCCAAACTAGCCGCCGTTGGCGCCTCTCGCAAGCGCACCCAGGTGTCTACTTGCAACCAGATCCAAGACCAGGAGAAGCGTTCCACGACTTTGTAGTCTGCCATCGGCACCAAAAAGTCGAACTGAACGGTGGAATTGGAGGGCAAATCTTTAGCTACTCCCGTCACGGTGAATGGGCGGTCGTTGAGCAAAAGCGTTTGTCCGATGGCAGAACCTTGCCCAAAATATTTTACAGCAGCCGTTTCGCTTAGCACGATGCTGCGGGGTTGGTCGAGCGCGCTGGAAACATCGCCCTCCAACATGGGGAAATCGAATAGTTCAAGAAATGTGGTATCGGCCGCATACGCCCCGGTTTCGGCAAAAGACAGTGGGGCTTGTCCGGGTTTCTCAAGCCTGACATTGCTTTCCTGGAGGTAAAAAGTCCGGGCTGCCAACTCTATTTCAGGAAAATCTGCGGCCAAACGTGGGCCAAGCGGCGGCGGGGTATTGGTGGTTCGGCCCTCTTCCTCGCCCATTTTCAAATCGAGCGCAACCGCGCAAATTCGGTCGGCGGTCGGTAAAAATCTATCAAAGCTTTTTTCATACCACACATACAGCCCAATGAGCCAGCAGGCAGCCAACCCAACGCCCAACCCGGCAATATTGACGGTAGAAAAGAAGGCGCGACGGCGAAGGTTGCGCATGGCGAGCAGCAGGTGATTTTGTAGCATGTTGTTTTTGTTTTTTGGGTTTTTACCACATAGCACACATAGATAACATAGAAGCTATTCGTTTAACTGTTGTGACCTGTGTGGTAAAAACCAGCTGATGGTATAGCCTAGTTGTTGCCCCGTCCTATTCAGTTCTTCACCAGTTCTTCTGTTTCTACCCGACCGTCTTTGAGGTGAAGGATTCGGTTTCCGTATTTCGCATTTTCCTCAGAATGAGTCACTTGTACAATGGTTACGCCGTCTTCCTTGTTAAGTTGACGGAATACTTCCATGATTTCTTTGGCTTGCTGGCTTTGCAGGTTGCCGGTGGGTTCATCGGCCAAAATCAATTTTGGGCGCCCGATCAGGGCGCGTGCCACGCCCACCAACTGTTGTTGCCCACCCGAAAGCTGGTTGGGGAACAGGTCTTTTTTGGCCACCATATTGAAGCGGTCGAGCAGGTCGGCAATGCGGCTTTTTCGTTCGGCGGAGCCTACTTTTTTGTACAAAAGCGGGGTTTCCAGGTTCTCATAAACCGTCAGGTCGTCGATGAGGTGATAGGCTTGGAACACAAAGCCGATGTACTCGCGGTACATCTCGGTGCGGCGGCGCTCGTTGAATTTGTGCACGCCCTCCCCAAGGAACCAGTATTCGCCGTCGGTCGGTTCGTCGAGCATCCCAAGGATATGGAGCAGGGTGCTTTTGCCCGAGCCGCTGGGGCCCATGATGCTCACAAATTCGCCTTCTGCGATGTGAGCGTTCACATACCGCAGCACGTAGGTTTTCAGGGAACCGGTGGGGTAGTATCGTTCAATGTTTTTTAATTCGATCATTTTGTTGGTAGACTTTGGACGTTTAAGCCTTTGGTTGTAGTAACCATTTCCATAGCATGGCAAGGATAAGGAGCAGCATTTTTGAAGTCATAGCATGGTTGTTTTACACATTGACCACATTTACACATTGACCACATTTAAAAAGCAGCCTCCCCGCCCCATGGTTTTGGATAAAAACGGCTGATAAGTCAGGCATTGAAAAGTGATTTCCCATGGGGAAAGTTGGCTGCTGTTGTTTTACTTACGGTACACGGTGGACGGTACACGGTACACGGTTCACGGTTTACGGTGCACGGTTAGACGTGGAAGTTTTCGGTGACTACGCGTCCGTCAAAGAGGTTGATGACCCGGTGTGCGAAACCTGCGTCGTGGGGCGAGTGGGTTACCATGACGATGGTGGTGCCCCCTTGGTTGAGTTGGGTGAGCAGGTTCATTACTTCCAGGCCATTGGTGGAGTCGAGGTTACCGGTCGGTTCGTCGGCGAGGATGACCTTGGGTTCGGCCACTACGGCCCGGGCAATGGCCACGCGCTGCTGTTGGCCGCCCGAAAGTTGTTGTGGAAAGTGGTTGCGGCGGTGCATGATGTTCATGCGTTCGAGCTGAGCCTCCACCTTCTTTTTGCGATCGGCAGCGGGTGTTTTCAGGTACAACAGCGGGAGTTCCACGTTTTCATACACGGTCAGTTCGTCAATCAAGTTGAAGGATTGAAACACAAAACCGATGTTGCCTTTGCGGAGATTGGCGCGGTTGCGCTCGCTCATTTTGGCCACTTCGGTGCCAAAAAAGTGGTACTCGCCCTCGCTGGGATTGTCGAGCAGTCCGAGGATATTGAGCAGGGTAGACTTTCCGCAACCGGAAGGGCCCATCATCGCCACGAACTCGCCGGGCTGGATTTCGATGCTTACGCCATTGAGGGCGGTGGTTTCTACTTCGTCGGTGGTGAAAAGCTTGTGCAGATTATTTGTCTTAATCATGATTGGTATGGATACTTCGTTATTGTTGTAGATAGGGTTGGTGGGTTGATTGTTGGGGATTTGGTTAGTTGGGGATTTGGTTATTTGGTTATTTGGTTATTTGAGCAGCCAAGCTAGGGAACTCAAATAACCAAATCCCCAACTAACCAAATAACCAACAAGCAAGCTATTGCAGGTTCAAGACATCCTTGTCTCCAAAATTCTCATAACTGCTGGTAATGACCTCTTCTCCAGCCTCTAAACCACTCAAAACCTCAAAAAACTGCGGGTTTTTGCGGCCCAGCGAGATGTTGCGTTTGACGGCTTTTGTTCCGTTTTCGCCCACCACATAGACCCAGTTGCCGCCGGTATCGCTGAAAAAACCACCGGTAGCCAGGAGGGTTGCTTCGGCGGGTTTGCCCAGTTGGAGCCGCACGGGAACGGATTGACCGCGACGGATGCCTTCTGGGATTTTTTCGAACACCATGTCCACATCGAAGCGGCCGTTGCGCACCTCTGGATAAACCTTGGAAACGACTAATTTGACACTTGTGCCATTGAATTCAAAAGAGCCTTCCAAACCAGGGAAAATGCGGGAAATATAGTGTTCGTCCACTTCCACGCGCATTTTGAAGCCATTGAGGTCGTCAATCTGACCAATGTTTTGCCCGGCGGTGATGCTCGCGCCAATTTCCACATCCACCCGGGAGAGCAGACCAGAAACGGGGGCTTTGACGGCCAGGTTG
>JALHPW010000230.1 GCA_022842255.1 Saprospiraceae bacterium
TCAACTTTAATGTGGCCAATTTATACCGCGACGGTCAGAAGACTTTTGTCAATGGATTGTTTCGAGGCTTGCCTGAATAGTTTTTTTGAATCGCAAAGGTTTTATTGAACCAAAAAAGGCACAAAAGGACACAAAAGAAAGTATCGCATAAGCTTCATTTGATGCTTGGGAATAATACACGGTTTTTTGCTTGATAATCACTCAAACATGGTGTTTTTTGAATTTACCTTAGCTTTTTGAGCTATTCTGCCTTAAAACCCTTTTGTGTCCTTTTGTGCCTTTTGTGGTTCAAAAAAACCTACCTCAAGCCAAGCGAAACATAATACCCCGGAGCCAAAAGCAACCGACTACCATACCAAGAAAACAGCTCACCATCTACCAACCGGACCTGAGCATCGGGGCAAATCTCCCGCAAAGCCGGAAAATGTTTTTCGGCAAACGGATACGGCTCTGAAGACAGAAAAATGTAGTCGGGACGAGCGGCGCGAAGCTGCTCAGCGGAAACCTCCGGGTAGCGGGAGAGCCCTGCAAATACATTGTCATAACCGGCATGCAGCAACATATTGTCAATGAAAGTATTCCGCGCCGCAGCCATATACGGTTTTCGCCAAATCAGGTAGGCGACTTTTGGCCGAGCCCCCATGACCTTAGGCAATTGAAGAAAACGATTTTCCACCTCGGCTGCAAGCGCCGCTGCTTTTTCGGCTTTGCCAACCAATTGACCCAATAAACGCATCATGTCCAGGGCCTCCTCTAAGGTACCAATGTCGCTCATCCAGACCGGGAATTTTTGAGCCAGGTATTCGATTTGCCCCTGCTCATTTTCCTCCTTATTGCCAATTATCAAATCAGGCTTTAAGGCTTCAACCTTTTGAAAATCAATGGTTTTGGTGCCCCCTACCCTTTTCTTGTTTTGAAACCATTCAGCGGGATGAATACAAAACTTGGTTATTCCAACCACCTCATTTTCCAAACCCAAATCAGCCAAAAATTCTGTTTGGGAAGGCACCAAAGAGACAATCCGCTTCGGCGGCCAATGTGGCAGGGTAACCTTGCGGCCCATTTGATCGGTGTGTACCATATGGAGTTATGAAGTGATGGAGTGATGGGGTGAAGGAGTGATGGGGTGATGAAGTGATGGGGCGATAAAGTGATGAAGTGATATTGCTTTGCCTGGATGTTCACCCATCACTTCATCACTTCATCACCCCATCACTTCATCCTTTCATAGCCAAGAAGGCTCAACCAGGCAAAACCCAAGGTATTCAAAGTCCCGTGCCAGATTTTCATATTGGGGATATTGACCCAAGGGTCCGGATATTGGAACCGCAAGGCATACATAGCTGCCAAAACCACCCCAATCAGCAGACAACCCACCCCCACGCGCCAAAGCCAACGCGGTGTTTGGGCGTACTTGGGCTGCTTGGCGAGGCGAAGCTGCTGGACAATAAATGCAAAGGCAAAAATCACAAAACCAAGGGCTGACACTTGCTCCAGTACAGCAGGGAATCCCAATTGTGAGCCCGTTATACCCGCCGCCACCAGTGGCATGCCAATCAGGGAAGCCCAACCTAACGATTTAGTCCAGCGACTGGGCATTGCCCGAA
The DNA here is from genome assembly GCA_022842255.1 of Saprospiraceae bacterium. Classification (GTDB taxonomy): domain Bacteria; phylum Bacteroidota; class Bacteroidia; order Chitinophagales; family Saprospiraceae; genus M3007. Next base: position 1,608 of record JALHPW010000230.1, read on the forward strand.
TCTGGGCAAATACCAATGTTGTCAACACAAAACCAGCCAAATGAAAGTGTGCTGCGGTGAGGGATACAATGACCAAATCAAAGCCAAGGGGTTGAATACCAATCAGATACATGACCGCAAATGCAGCACCCGTAGCCCAATACCCCAGCGCAAAAACCCGAACAAAATCAAGGAGTTGGCGATTTTTGGGCAACAACAACTCAGTGGCCTCACGCAAGGTCATCCAGACCGCCCAAACCAAATACGGCAAGGCCAAAAACCAAAAGCCTTCAAAAAAATAGGCACAACAAAAGAGCGCAGCCGCGAAAGCATACCAATCCGGTTGCGGTCGACCCAGCAATCGCAAGCTCCGGGGGACCAGCTCCAAGGCGGCAAACATGACCAGCAGGCACTCCCACTGATTCTGCCGAAATTCGTCGCCGGCAAAAACGACCGCGACTAGCCAAAAGGCGATGGGACTTATATTTTTTGACTGGATCATGGTTCCCTACATTAACATCCCTTCAATCGGCTGCATGGCAGGTGGGATGTCGGTTTCTCCAATCATTTCTTTCAAATCGATCTCGATGGTGCGACTGATGGCCGAAATGGGCACGTCGTTGTAGGTGCCTTCAAAAGGATTTTCACTGTAATCGCCAATCATTTCCATCAGGATGAAGACCCAGGTGACTATGGCCGAAAAGGGCACCGTAAGCCAAACCAAATTGGGACCAAGTTTTTCGAACTCATCCAGCAAGGCAAAAGGCACCAAAATCGAGGTGATTTTGATAAGCAGGAGCGGGATGGAGGCATATTGCCGCGGAAAAGGGAAGTTTTTGATTCGCTCGGATTTGCCCTGTTCGTCGTACATCGCCGAAATATACTTCTGCAATTCCGTGTGCCTAAAATCGTCCAGAAGCCCTGCCTCGCGCAGTCGATGCAGTTCGAGGGATTGCTTAGCCAATAATTGGGTAGCCCGGTTGCTTTTACCCTCCAATGCCGCAATTTCTTCTTTCGAGATGTATTTCAGCAACTCTTCCTCCAATTTGGTGGTGAATTCGGGGGTTTTCACCTGAGGATAAATGTTGTGCAAGAGTTCATCTGTATGCTCCCAAGTACGAGGCGTCCGCAATTGGTATCGAAGGCAGGTTACCCAAGCCAAATGCCTGAAAACCAGGCTTCTACGAATATCCCGTAGCTCTGCCTCGTCCTTTTTATTGGTTGCATGCAAATTGCCAACAAAACCCAAAACCGCCGCCCCAAACGAACGGGAACCATTGAGGATGGCACCCCAAATTTTGCGGGCCTCCCACAGTCGGTCGTAAGAAGCATTGTTCTTGAAGCCAAGGTAAAATGCCAGTGCCGTGCCAATCAATGCAACGGGTTGCCAGGGCACGGCCATCCATTTCAAACAGGCTACTTCATACAATACCACCGCAACCAAGCCCGTAATGGCACCAAAATAAAGTCCTTTGCGCGACCAGTGGATGGTCATCCAATAACCATAGCGTCTTTCTGTGTACATAGAAAAGCGGGTTTTATCAGCAGTTAATTCGTGAATACCCAGGCAAACATAGGGGTTGGAGCAAGTTTTTCAACCCTATTTTTTCATTTCCCTAGAAAGAGGATGGAATTTAATGTTCAGCCACAAACCGCAGCATGGAAGCCTTGGATTCGCGGACAAATTTGCGCTGATAAGCACGGGCAATCGGGTAGCCCAATCGTGCCAGCCAAAACCGGGGTCTTGAAAATGCCTTTAACACGTATCGAACGGTGCCATCGGCAGTCCTTTCGACCATAAAAAGCTCCTCGCCACACTCCACATGCCCAGGCAAAGTGCCGTAAGCAAACCCAAATTTGTCTGGCAAATCAATCACATAAACAATTCGACAGGAATTCAGCCACCACAAACCCATTACCCTTGCCTGCATCGCCACTACCTCTCCCACCCGAATGGGGGTTGTTTCCGGCCAGATACAGGCCCAGTCTCCTGGGAACATTTTCCAGGCCCGAATGGCGGCTTTGGCGGCCTCCCAGACGGCATCACTCCGTCCCAATTCAATGAAATTGAAGTCGTTGTCAAAACCTGGCACAGGGGTTTCTTTTTGGGTATCCCCCACTTCCTTGTAACTATGGGGAAGGGACCGCTCACGCGCTAAAAAAGCCGCTGCGATGGATTCGGGGTGTTTGAACAGTTGGGGCATACTCAACCTCTTTTAAATGCAGCAATTGCGTTTTTGCTAAATTCAGAAAGCGCCAATCGGCCGCTGATGGCAGCCCGTTCGGCCAAAAGGGTGTCCCAATGCTCCGTACCCTGCCAAAAAACCGATTTCAACTCGGTAAGTGCCTCGGGACTGTAACTACAGAGGGTTTGGCAAAATTGGGCTAGATAGGCATCCAATTGCTCCACCGTGTCAAAGGACTCTTGAAAAAGCCCCTGTGATTTTGCCCAATCAGCGGTACGCCATTCTGCGGGCGTGAGTGATAATTGTGCAAAAGTGGCCGCGCCCACTTTACGTTCCACGGCCGGACCAATTACAAAAGGACCAAAGCCTACCGCCAATTCGCTAAGCCTGACCGAGGCCCATTTGGATGCAAAACAAATATCCGTGGCCGCAGCGAGTCCCACGCCACCACCCACTGCCTTACCATGCACGCGACCAATGACGATTTTGCCACACTTACGCATGGCATTGATGACATTCCCAAAGCCCGAAAAAAAGGTTTTTCCGGTTTCAAAATCCTGAATACTGCCCAATTCATCAAAACTTGCACCCGCACAGAAGGTGTTATGCTCCACGCTGCGCAACACGATGATTTTAGCATCAGAGTTTTGGCCCGCAGCTGTAAAAGCGGCCGTGAGTTCGGACAAAAGCCGACTGGGAAGCGAGTTGTGGTTGGGGTGGTAAAACAGAATGTGCGCCACACCATCGGTGGTGAGGTCGGTGCGGACGTATCCTTGTTGGGTGATATCCATGCGGGTTATGGTTTACGGTACACGGTCAACGGTTTACGGTACACGGTTTGTGGTACACGGTCAATGGTCAACGGTCAACAGTCAATGGTCAACGGTCAAATGCGGCGCGAAAATATCAAGAAGAGCCGAGTCCAGTTCGGGCCATTTGAATTCAAACCCAGCTTCAATCAATTTTTCCGCTGAAACACGGTTACTGTTTAAAATTACTGCCGACATCTCCCCAAAGATCAATTGCAGCACAAATGCGGGTGCCGGCAGAAACAGTGCTACTTGGCGCATGGCTTTGGCTGTTGATTTGACCAGGGCTTTACCACGGGCTGTGTTGGGAGAGCAGAGGTTAAACACACCCGCAACGCCTTGATTTTCAAGGGCCCAAATAAATGCACGACAGACATCCTCCCGATGAATCCAGGGCCACCAAGCTTGTCCATTACCGAAATAAGCTCCCAAGCCAAAGCGCAAGGGTTTCACGATTTCAGCAAGCGCCCCACCCTCTTTGGCCATCACCACGCCAATCCTGAACTTTACGGTACGAATTCCCAAAAGGGTCATGGTATCGGCAGCAGCCTCCCATTGCTCACAGCAATCTACCATAAAACTTTGTTCAGTGGACTTGCTGTCTTCCCGCATCCAGGTTTCGCCGGAATTCCCATAAATGCCAACCGCAGAAGCGGAAAGATAGGTTTTGGGCCGGGTGGACATCTGTTCCATTTCCCGAAAAAGCAAAGCTGCGCTTTGTACCCGACTTTCGACCAGTACTTTTTTTCGGTCCGCCGTCCAGCGTTTATCAGCTATACCAGCCCCAGCAAGGTTAATGACCGCATCCACGCCTTGCAGCGATTTTGTATCGATTTCGCCCTTTGCTGGGTCCCAATAAAATTGGCCATCGCCTTTTGGCGAACGGCTGAGCAATCTGACTTGATGACCGTTTTGACGAAGCAATTCTGCAAGCTCTGAACCAATAAGCCCAGAACCGCCTGCAATTAGTATGGTAGATGGTTGCATAATTTGGATTTAACACCACCTGATGACTATAAGTGCGTCAAAAATTAGGTGGGCTATGTGTGCTAAGTGGTTAGCCTCCAACAAACAACCCACTTCAAATTGAGTTCAATCTGTTTTGCAACGCTGCCAGCAGTTCATGGGAAGAGCGACCCTCCAAACCAAGCCAGCGACCAGCGGTTTCAAAAATTTGTTGTGGCCCCAAACCAGCTTCCCGCATCGATTTTAAGGAATCGGCGCCTGCGGATTTTGACAATTTTTCCCCATTTGCCCCTAACACCAAAGGGTGATGTAAGAAATTGATTTTCAAAAACTTATCATCATCCAGCACTTCGGCTAAATACTGTTGTGCCCGGGTCGAATCCTCCAAATCCGCCCCCCGCACAATATGGGTAATCCCAAAATGCAGGTCGTCAGAAAAACTCGCAACCTGATACGCCGGAATCCCGTCGCGACGGCGGACGACAAAATCAGGCAAGGGGAAATTGGCAGGGGTTTTGATTCGCCAGGCCACATCCGGGTCGTCAAGGGAGAGATTTTGTTCGCGAAATTCAATCGGATAATGCCCCCCAAATGGCTCCAGGTCGCGGCGTGATTTTCGGCAGGCAAACAGCAGGTCAAGGTCGCGGAGTCGGTTTAACACGGCTCGGTAACGGGGCCAATTGGCTGTTTGATAAATAAGGCCCTGAAAAGTGTCCGAATAAGGCCCATCCCAATCCAGACCAAGCCAATCGAAGGTATCTAAAATATCCTCAAGGTATTCCGTTCGATTGCGCTCATTGTCCAAATCGTCGATTCGAAGGTAAATTCTTGTAAAAGAGGTGGCAGTGCCACTCGAAGCAGCACTGTCCCGTATTAAAACACGCGCAGCCAACCAATTCAAGATAAAATTGAACGCATTGCCCAAATGTAAATATCCAGATGGCGTGGGTGCAAAACGCAATTTGCTTTCCGCCTGGATACTCCTTACAAACTCAAAATACTGCGCCGCAAAAGCCTCCATCAAGCAATAAAGTGATCGATCAAATCAGGTTCGTTTGCGTCGTCGCCCTCCAAAAGACGGGCAGCATCCGCAAATGCAAAAAATTGCGCACAGGCCATCGCAGGAGCGGTATACAACAAGCCAATACCACAGAGCAAAACACCACTGGCAGCGATAATCCCGGCAACTAGGATAAACGCCACAAACATGCCCCAGTTGCGCGCAATCATTTTACGGCTCGCATTCAAAGCTTCCAAAGGGCCCACCTCAAAAAACCAAACGACATTCAAAGACCAGGCAAAAAGCACACTGATTGCCAGTCCACCAGCCATCATGAGCAAAACACCCAGCCAAAAAAGGCTCATATCAACGGAATCCCTCAAATCCGGGACATTTTCGATAAAAGGGTAATCTTCCATCATGCCCATGAACCAGTCGAGCATTCCGGCCTGGTACCACAACAACAAACCTGGCAAAATGGACAACAACCCAATCACACCAGTCAGCAGATAAGTGGCAAGTAAAGGACCAATTTTATTGAATCCCTTAAAAAATTCGGCAAAATCGACCCGATTTTCGCGTTTCGCGGCATAGGTAAACTGAGCGTACCCAATCTGCAACACCGGACTAATCAGGATACTGAGAAACATGCCAACAATCGGTATAACCTGAACAAAGGCACCGATAACAAATGAAAGGAGCATGAAAGCGAGCAGCATCCCAAAGTTCTTGTTCATAAACTCGAAACCCTGGCTGATATAGTCGCCCAAACGAAAGGGGGCAGGGGTGTCGGAGAGCACGCGCTGAAGGCGTGAAGCTGGAAGATTCATAAGGAGGAAAGGTTTGGTGATTGTTTCGGGCAAAGGTGATAAAATGACACTTAATTTTTTCTGGGAGTATTCAGAAAAGTGTGTCACACTTTTCCGTGCGCTCTGCGCCGTGCGAAGCTCGAAGGCCGTAGGCCGAGGGCTTCGCACGGCGCAGAGCGCTTTATTTTTCCAACCAGCGGGT
>JALHPW010000231.1:0-279 GCA_022842255.1 Saprospiraceae bacterium
GTGCCTAAACTTCCAGCGTTCAAAATAGGTCTGAAGAATCTTGTCCATTTTTTCCACCCCAATCAATTCATGAACGGTCCGAAGCGTGGTGGCTGTCTTGCTGTAAATCAGGGACTTAAAGTTTCGATCGGAGAAATTCCAACCCGGCCTGGCCACAATGCCTTCCCGTGGGTTGGCCATGGTGGTGTATTCCAAACGGGTGAGTTCGCGGTTGCCAAAAGCATAGCCAAATACATCCACCAGGGAGTTCTTGTTGCCATACGCGGCATCAATGATTCG
>JALHPW010000231.1:289-6655 GCA_022842255.1 Saprospiraceae bacterium
GCTTCCTCTTTTTCATTGGAAGCCACCATGCCCATAAAGTATTGATGCACAAACTCATGCACAACCAGCGATTCCATCATTCGGAGATTGGCCGGCATTCCGTAAAATGTGCCAACGGTAATCAAGGTAGGGTACTCCATCAATCCGGAGCGTAAACCATGGAATGGAGGGTCCACGACCGTGATGCTTGGGTAGGGGTAGGGTCCAACGTGCTGGTCGAGGTATTCGAGCGCAAATTTCAGCGCATGAAGATAACGGGGACCTAAATTGGCATGCTCTGGTGCAATTAGCAATCGAATTTGCACATTTTTCCAACGGTCTTCCTGTACCGTAAAACGCGGGTACACCGACCAGGCAAAATCGATCACATCTTCCACATGGTAATGCCGGGTGGTGGTGCCGTTTCCATTGTGTTTTTCATCTACCAGACAACCCGAAGCGCCCATCACAAACTTGCTATCTGCAGTGATATGCACATCGTACACCCCAAAATCTGCGTAAAATTCCGTGCTGCGAAAAAATTGGTGGCAGTTCCAGTCCCAGAACCCAGCCTTATTTTGCTCAAACACACCCAATTGGGGAAACCAATGGCAAAACAGGTAAAAATCCTTGCTATACCCGGCACGAGCAATGGTTTTGGGCATCTGGGCACGCCATTCCAGGTGGAAAACGCCTGTTTCGCCTGGTTGAATGGGGCGGTCGAGCACTACCTCCAATACCGATTGGTCGGAGGTATTCCCATCGTCCAATTGGATGTACCGCATATTTTGGCTCAAATCTGCCCCGTCTTCTCGGCTGATTTTGGATACGTCTATCCAGCCCCATTCTTCCTTACTGCGATTGGTAAAGCCCTGCCCAAATATTTGACTGGAACCCCCTAAAAAAGTGGTTTCCGTATTCTTGAACGCATTGAGGTACAGGTACATCCGCAGTTGGTATACCGCCACCGGCGATTGATTGTGGAAGCGAATGGTTTGGGTAGCCTGAATGGTTTTGTCGGCATCGTTCAGTGTCACAAAAATCTCATAATTCGCGGGCCTTGCACTCAAGGCTTTTGGGAAAAAGGGGTCGCACTGGGCCAGTCCTGCTTCCAGACTGAGAAACAAGAGAAATACAGGCAAATAACCTCTAAAACTGCTATCCATGTTGCTGTAAATTGATTGCCCACAAAGAAAGTGAGAATTGGGACTTTTTACAGCATCCATGAGCAATACTTACCACTACTTTTGCCGCCAAAATAAAATACCATGAGCAAAACACTTTTGACCACCCTGGCCTTGTTGGCTGCTACATTTCTCATTGCACAAGAATCGGATGCAGACAACTGGATGATGTCCAATGGTTCCCTAGAAGGATTTGTGGTTGGAAACCAATACTTTACGCTGGTTTCGGATGCCAATTTGCGGGAAGCGTCAAACACCCAATCCGGTGTCATTACCAAATTGCCTATCGCAACTACGGTTGAAATCGTCAGTGTCAGCACAGATTCCTTGAACCTGCGCGGGGTGAAATTGCCCTGGGTGCAGGTGCGTACCAAAACAACGGGTAAAACCGAACAAACGGGTTATCTCTGGGGCGGCTTCCTCGCGTTGGCCAGCATCCAAACCCCCAACGATGAATATACACCCAATGCCGGGGTGCAATACCTGACTGGTGTAGCTGCCTACGATGAAAACAAGCACCAAATAACGGTTCAGGTGCGTTGCGCAAAAGACAATAAGGAGCTCTCGAAATGCGAATTCACCACCAACGGCGACCTTTCCTATTACCCCAGTTTTGAACTGGTGTTTGATTCCTTTAAAAAGGTCAAAGCCATCTTATCCGTCAATTATTACTACCCGGCCTGTGGCTACCCTTCGGGCAATAACCTCCTGTTTTGGCAAGAAAACAACCAACTGGTCAAGGTGCTCGAAACCTCCTCCGTGAGTGACGGCGGGGTGTTTTACGATTCTGAAGAGTTCATCCTGCCCAGTCAGCGCGGTGGAATCGGCGATCACATCATCGTGACCCACGACCATTCTGAATTCGAGGAGCAAGGAGAGGATTTTGTTCGAACCAAGCAGAGTTTTGGCATCGTCCTGTACAAATGGAATGGTGCCAAACTGGTGAAGGTTCGGGAAGTGAAATAGGGCTCCCCAACTATGGCACAAACTTCTCGTAAGCTGCCCGTCCCGACTGTACCTCCACCCCAAATATCTCCACGTAGTGGATGTTGGGCTTCAAGCCAAAAAGTGTAGGCTCAAGCTCAATAAAAACCCGCTTGAGATAAGCCTCCTTCCCATTGAGCATCATGATGACCACGGGTCGACCTTGGGCGTTTTTTTTCAGTCGAAATTTTCGCTGCGAGTACGAAACCAGGTGAAAAATGTACTCGTTGGCACTTTCTGAAATACTGGATTTTACGCCATAAGCCAGGGTGCGTTGGAGGTAATTTAAGTCTTGCCGTTGTCCGGATTCGGAAAAGCGCAGCCAATAGACATCGATTGGCTGGTCTTTTTGAAACTGCCCGTCAGGACCCAGTTTAGCATCATACACGACCGTATTGGGGCTTCCTGTGCGTTGGATGTAAAACAGCCGATGGAAGGCATCCGGTGGGGTAGGGTAGGAGTCTTGTGCCTGAATGTGAAGGCTAAAAAAGCCTAGTAGTAGAAGGGAAAGTAGTTTTTTCATGTTTAAAAATCCAATTTGAACCGAGCCCGGATGCCCCATTTGCTCACGCCGGGCAAATCAGTATAAGTTAGGCGGCGTACATAATCCACCCGAAACAGTTTGAAGATATTGGCAATCCCTGCGCTGGCCTCTATGTATGGCCTGTTTTCGAGGGTGTTGGTCACCGTGCGACCTTGGTCATCAATTGGGAACTTAAGCAAGCCGTTTGAATTGCTGGGGCGATTTTTGTCGTCCAAACCTCCATATAAACCTTTGAAACTGAGTACTTCCCGCCATTTCAAACGGCGTAGCAACGGGATTTTATTAAAGAAGAACCCGCCAAAATTGTGCTGAACATTCAAAGCCAGATACTTGTCGCTGGCAAATTCCAGGAAGTTCATCAGGTTATAGGCCTGCAATTGATAGGAGTAGGTTTGGTTGGCCCGGTGTATTTCCAACAAGGGATAAGGAACGGTTCCAAAAACACGTCCGCCCTCTAAGGTCCACTCTGAAATGCCCAAAGGAGCGATGTAAAAAGTCTTGGTAACCCTGGCCATCAGGGTTTGGTAGTTGTATTCACCGCCGAGCACATCTTTTACGCCCGCCTGAAAACCGAGCAGAAAAATCGGGTATTTATTCATGATCGGGATACGGTAGGTTTTCCCTTGATAAAATTTCTCATTGGGGGCGTAACGTATCGTAAAACCGAGGGTAGCGGTGGCAATTTCGGCCTGATATTGCGTTCCATCTACGCCTGGCTGTTGATAATCAAACAGTAGTGCGCCCCCTGGCGATTTTTGGACCTGGCGGAATGCAAGGGTGTAACTCAGGCCTCTTTGCAATTCCCGAACATATTCCATCACAAAAGCGCGGTTGTAAATCATTTTGTCGTTCACACCACGCTTGAATGAAAGCAGGATATTGTCTTCTTGTACAAATTGCAGGCTTTCTCCGGGTATTTGGGTCTCATTTTGGTATGAAACTGTTATTTGGTTCATCGGGAAGGCCAGTGGCTTCTTATTGGCGAATGCATAGGTCACTCCGCCATAATATTTCCATTTTTCATCCTTAAATCCATACGCTGCGTATCCTTCAAGCAAAATGTTTTTGGCCAATCGGCTATTGGTGCGTCCGCCAATCCTTGGCCTGAACCCTTCTACGGTATTGAAACTGTAAAAGGTATTTACCGGCCCTAGGTCAAACCATCCGAAACTTTTGAACCCGGCCAACAACAATACAGCAACATTCATGGTGCGCCGGAATGCAGGCACATTTTGGATGCTGTCCACCATTTTAAATATCCCGACTTCTGTTTTGGACAAAGGGTTGTGCCTTCGCATGGACCAGAAGTTGGCGTCGCGCTGCGTTGAGTTTTCGTCTACAATCGTTGTGACTTGGGTGCGAAAAAGACTGTCGGGCAGCGTGTTGTTGAGGGTGTAGTTTTTGTAGGACACAGATTTGTGGCCTAAAATACTACGACCTTTTTCGGATTTAACCAGTTGAAAATCCATCGAAATATCGTCTTTTACCAACATCAGTCGACGGTTTTCCCCTTCCCCAAAAAAATCAAACTCTTGTTCCAAATGAAGGTCAGACACCCAGTTGAGGTTGATTTTTTTAGAAATACCCATTTGCACTTTGCGCACGGCAAAACTGGAATCTAACGCGACCAACATATTGCCCACAAACGCCAGATCGTTCTTGTTGCTGGGTGCAAAAAAGAGATCCACATACTTCGCCCCTTGATATTCAACGGTATCGATGATGTAAAACCGATACATCGAAGGGGCCATGCTTGATAATGGGCCGACAAACTGGGTGCTCAGCAAATCAATTTTGGCATCATAGATGTCGACATTTTGGTAGAGGTTGTTCAAGTATGCCGACACCCCATCTTCCTCCAGGTACCCTTTCAAACCAGTCTGCTGCTCTCCAGTCACATACACCTTTTCTGTCTGTGGATTTTTTCGATAATAAACGTTCATCAAACGTTCGCGTAGGTAAACAGGCAGCGCAACCTTGCCATTTACCGCATTGGTGTCCACATTTTCAAAAATGAACTGGAACTTGCGTAGCGAGCGTCGATTCCTGAACTTATCCGTGACGTTGTTGATGTCCAGTTGAAGTTTTTCGTAAGCCTCATAGTTGTAATAATCAAGGCTTTGTCGCCGGTTTTGATCTTTATGGGCGAAAACCTGCCCAATCAGGTTAACGGCAGGATTGTTTTTCCGTCGATATTTTTCTGGGCGAATCTCTACCTCATCCAGTGTGACGGTGGATTCTGAAAGTCGGACCGAGATTTCGTTGTGCTCGCCGGATTTGATCCTGACCGTTTCGGTTTTATATCCGACGTAGGCGACGCGAATTTGAGTCACACGCTCCGACGTTTCGATCCGGAAATTCCCATCCAAATCGGTGCGTGTTCCCAAATTGGCATCTGGCACTTGGACTGTTGCATAGGGAAGGGGCTCACTGGTGCGGGCATCCAATACTTTGCCATGTACCGTGGTGCTGTTTTGCGCCATCAACCAGGTCGAGCTGAGTAAAATGAATAGCGACAAGCCGTATTTTGCAAATAAAGACATAGGAGCAAATGGTGCTAAACCACGGTGTTTTTGCTGCTTTTTTACAGCAAACTGTGCAGTAATGGAGTGGTATGAATGTTTTTTTTCAGTAAATGGATGCATAATCAAGGCGTTAATCAGTATTACATGCCCTACGAGCGCAAACGTCTCCCTTAGATTATAACCAGCCCGCTTGTTTATACCAGGCAATGGTATTGTCCATGCCTCGGCTCAGGTCGAATTCAGGCTGAAATTGTAATGTTTTGAGCAATGGGCTTGCGTCGCAATGCCAGTTTTCGGCGGCTAATTCTGGAAGTTTATCCCGATTCAAGGCGGAGGGTTTGTTCTGCCAGCGGCCGATGGTTTCCGCAATGCCGGCCACCTGTTTTACCAAACCAAGCGGCAATCGGACTTTCAGGGTCTTTTTACCACCCAAGGCCTTGCGAATGGCCGCCCCGAGGTCTTCAGTGGTATAAAAATGGCCGTCTGACAGGATGAATTTTTGATGGTTTACCATGGGCGCGGGGCTTTCCAAAATATGAAAAATGGCACTGGACACATCCGCAGCATGGATAAAACTCAATCGTTGGGCATTCCGACCAATGGTTAGTTCCAAGCCCCTGTTGGCCATGCGGATGACGGTCAAAATATCCCGTTCCCATGGTCCATACACCGCTGTAGGTTGGACCACTATCCAGGGGAATTCCTGGGGCAAGGATTCTAAATACAGCTCCGTTTGCCGTTTGCTTTCCCCATAGGCTGTGAGCGGGCTGGCTGGCTGGCTGCCCTGAATCATTTCGGCTCCATGCGGCGCAGCCCCTAAAGAAGCGAGGCTGCTGACAAACAAAAACCTGTCTGGCACAAGCCCTGGATTTTGCAATGCTATTGTTAGGCGACGGGTATTTTCGGTATTCCCCTCCCGATATCCTTCATGCGTCAGGGCTTTTGTAACCCCTGCATTGTGGATGACCCAATCAAATCGCCCTGCCTTCTGCAATCGCTCGGTCAGGGCCTCAACATCGCCCAATGGGAAGTCGAGTAGTTGTAACCGTGGGTCATTCAAACGGGTACGGTCACTGCTGTGGCGTACGGCTGCGGTAACATCGTGCCCATTTTGGAGGGCTCGCTCTACGAGGTAACCGCCTATGAAGCC
>JALHPW010000231.1:6665-7548 GCA_022842255.1 Saprospiraceae bacterium
CCGGTGATAAGAATGCGGGCCATGACTTAAAGCGATTTTTCGTAAATTCGGTGTTTTCGATATACTTTCCCCTGAATTTGCAAGAGTGCCCGGTTCATGAGGGTATTGTTCTCCAATATCCAGGAAGCTTCCGCCCGTTGAATGTCCTTGCGGAGTGCTGTCTGGTAGGTCCGAACATAAAAGCAAACATCCAGTCCTGCCCGGCGGTATTCAGGGAGAATACCGAGCGCTACAATGCGTAGGGTCTTGATGGATTTTCTTCCAAACAGAAATTTGAACAACCCGGTTGGGAACAATCTACCCCGTGCAATCTTGATGAATAACTCATTCAGGTTCGGGATGGAAAGGGCAATCCCAATGGTTTGTCCATCTTTCTCTGCGAAATAAATAAAATCAGGGTCTATGGCCATTTTCAGGTCCTTGCCCAATTGCCGTACCTCGGCTTCGGTCATGGGTACAAACCCAAGGTTTTGATCCCAGGAGCTGTTGTAAATCGGCAAAAATCGATTTACCTCCTGGTCAAAATGTTTCATGTCGATGGTTCGTATCGTAATGCCTTTTTGGGCAAGGCGTTGTTCCAACTGCTGGCTCAGCGCTTCAAGTTTGGGCGTAAGGTTTTTCGGGAAAAACTCGTAGCTGAGCAAATCCGTATTTTTTACAAAACCATACCGTTCGAGAAAATCGGCGTAGTAAGGGAAATTGTAGGTTGTTAGTACAAAAGGAGGCTCGTCGAAGTTTTCGATCAAGACGCCACAGGTTTCATTGGTGGACAAATTCGTTGGCCCCAACACGCGGTCAAAACCTTGCTGTCGCAACCAGTCGGCTGCGGTGTCCAATAAGGTTTTGGCAACGTTATAGTCCTCAATTACGTCAAAAAAACCAA
>JALHPW010000232.1 GCA_022842255.1 Saprospiraceae bacterium
CAGGTCTTTGACCGCGTTTCCGAAATTCACGGTGTAAGTGGTATTGGAGCGTAACACCTCGCTTTTATCAAAATTAACAACGACCGTTCGCCCTTTCAAAACCACTTCCGGCCGTTTGGCCAGCGGCGGCGATACCACCACCTGCGAAATGGCATCTGAGAGTACGACCCATTCGTCGAACTTCAATTCGATGCGTTTTTGATCAAAACGAGTGGCATAGTTGGGCGTGCTCGCAGTCGTGTCCACTTCCGGCGGACGGGTGTCTTTGGGGCCACCAGCGGGCACTCCCTGGCGTGCGCAGGACGCGAAAAACGCCAATAGAACGAGGAACGAGGCGCGAAGTGCGAAGTGCGAAGTGCGAAGTGCGAAGAACCGTTCCTTACATATCGAGTTCCAATGACCAATGACCAATGACCAATGACCCAATGACCTAATGACCAATGACCAATGACCCAATGACCTAATGACGAAATGACAAAATGACGATAATACCGTTTGCAAATATTCCATGGTGCTGCAAAATTACAACAACGAGCGCGGGGAATACGATGTGGCTTTCTTAACAAAACCATTTGCCCCTCCAAAGCGAATCCTCAGGATCCCATTTATCTTTGCCACCGTGAAAATTACCCTGCTCGGCACCGGCACCTCTCAGGGTGTTCCCGTCATCGGCTGTGACTGTCCGGTGTGCTCCTCGACCGACCCTTTGGACAAACGGCTTCGCAGCGCTGCGTTGTTGTCTGATGGACCTACTCATGTGCTCATCGATGCCGGGCCCGATTTCCGGCAGCAGATGCTTCGCCATCAAGTGAAGCATCTGGACGCGATTTTGCTTACCCATGAACACAACGACCACGTCATAGGCCTGGACGACATCCGGCCGTTCAATTTTCGTTCCGGCGAAGCCATGTGTGTGTTCACCTTGCCCCGGGTAGCAGCAGAGGTGCGCAGGCGATTTGACTACATATTTACGGAGAAAATACCTGGATTGCCCCGTATCGAGCTGGTGCCGATTGACAAGGACACCGATTTGCAATTTGGCCATATCCTATTGCAGTCGCTCGAAGTGATGCACGGTCGTTTGCCGATTTTAGGATTTAGAATAGGCGATTTCGCCTATTTGACCGATGTAAAAACGATTTCAGAAGGCGAATTGAAAAAACTGGAAGGCGTGAAATACCTGGTCGTGACCGCCCTGCACCACGAGCAACACCCCACCCACATGAACCTGGAGGAAAGCCTCGCTTTTATCAAAAAACTTGGGCCCGAACAGGCTTGGCTCACCCATATAAGCCACCACATGGGTCGAGCGGCAGAGATAAACCCGATGTTGCCGGACAATGTGACGTTGGGATATGATGGGTTGGAAATATTCTTCTGAGTGGCTACAAAGCTAATATCTAAAAAATGACGGTTCAATCCAACCTCGTTGATCTCCATCAGCGCCGCATTTACCCCGCCGAAATCACGGTAGAAAACGGACGAATCCGGGAAATTCAGGAAATTGAAAGTGTCCCGGCAGATGCTGGATACCTGCTTCCCGGCTTTGTGGACGCCCATGTCCACATCGAAAGCAGTATGCTGCCGCCTACTGAATTTGCCAGGTTGGCGGTGGTACATGGTACGGTGGCCACGGTATCCGATCCGCATGAAATCGCCAATGTGCTTGGAAATGAAGGGGTTATGTTCATGTTGGAGGATGCTGCGCGTTCGCCCTTGAAATTTTGTTTTGGGGCGCCCTCTTGTGTTCCAGCCACTTCTTTTGAAACCGCCGGGGCCAGACTCGATGCCGACGATGTGGAAAAACTCCTGCAAAACCCAGCCATCGGGTACCTCTCTGAAATGATGAACTTCCCCGGCGTATTGCACGGCGACGCGGAAGTTTTGGCCAAAATTGCCGCCGCAAAACGGCTTGGCAAACCCGTGGACGGCCATGCGCCCGGACTTCGTGGTGAGGACGCGCGACGGTATTTTGCGGCAGGGATCACCACCGACCATGAATGTTTCACCTACGATGAAGCCTTGGAAAAAGCCCATCTGGGCGTGAAAATCCTCATCCGGGAAGGCAGTGCCGCGCGGAATTTTGAGGCTTTGTGGCCATTGATAAACGTATCCCCCGGCCAGGTCATGTTTTGCTCGGACGACAAACACCCTGACGACCTGGTACAGGGCCATATCAACCAGCTGGTGGCCAGAGCCATTGCCCAGGGTTGCGATTTGTTCGACACACTTCGGGCGGCTTGCGTTCACCCTGTTGAACATTACCGTTTGTCGGTGGGGCAGTTGCGCGAAGGCGATCCGGCAGATTTTATTCAGGTTTTCGATTTGACGGATTTCAAGGTACAGGGCACCTGGATCGATGGGGTAAAAGTATCGGAAAACGGCTCGACATTGCTTGAACGGCAATCCGTTTCGGCCCCCAATCAGTTTTTGGCAAAACCTCGACAAGCGACTGATTTTCAATTGTTTCATCAATTTTACACGCCACAACTCCGCGTCATCGAAGTCTATGACGGGGAAATCGTGACCGGCGAGTCCGAGGGCACGGTCAGCAAAATGCGCGAGGGACAATACATGCCAGATGTAGCACAGGATTTGCTCTATATCGCCGTTTTAAACCGCTATACCCGCGATGCCAAGCCTGCCCTGGGTTTTGTACGTGGCTTTGGCTTACAACGCGGGGCGTTGGCCAGCAGTGTGGCGCACGATTCGCACAATATCGTGGCCGTGGGCACTTCGGAGGAGGCTTTGGCCGAGGCCGTCAATGCGGTAATCGCAGCCAAGGGCGGAATCGCGGCTTCCGATGGCGCGGGTGATGTACGCAGCCTTGCGCTTCCCATCGCCGGACTGATGAGCCAGAGCGATGGTTGGCAATTGGCCGACGACTATTCCCAACTCGATGCCTGGGTAAAATCCGAACTGGGTTGTGTGTTGCGTGCACCGTTCATGTCGCTCTCGTTCCTGGCCCTGCCCGTCATTCCGAAATTGAAAATGACGGATCGGGGCTTGTTTGATGTGGAGCGGTTTGATTTTGTGGGGGTGGAGAAGGCTTATGGATGAGGTTTTCCTATAACTTTGCAAGAAAATCAAGCTTAGTGATGGTTCAAAATATCATTTATGATGAATTGGCTGAGTTCTTAGCTAGCCTTGGGCCTGAAAAGGTTCTGGCTTACAAGCCTTCAGAGAAAAAACAGCAACGATTCAGCGAGTTACTTGGTCTCCAAGAAACGCGTGACCTCACGCTTGCGGAAAAAATGGAAATGGAGCATTTTTTTACGCTCGAGCGCATCATCCGGATAGCAAAAGCGCATGCCTTGACCCTTCTTGCACATGAGCCGTTACATTCCTGAAGCAATTCGGCGTTTGGTAGCCGAACGGGCTGGCTTTCGATGTGAGTACTGTCTAATTCCCCAAATAGTAGGCGGCTTTTCTTTTGAGGTGGATCACATTATCAGCATCAAACACGGTGGGGATTCCAATCCAGACAACCTGGCTTATTGCTGTCCAATCTGCAATGGATGCAAGGGAAGCGATGTGGGTACTTTTGTAAGCGGAGCGTTGGTACGCTTTTTCAACCCACGTACAGATATTTGGCTGGAGCACTTTGGGTTGGAAGCTGGTTTTATAAGGGGATTGACACCCGTTGGAGAGGCCACCGTTAATATATTAAGGTTCAACGAGATTGACGATGTAATTCAGCGCCAAAAGCTATTAAGTATTGGGTTGTATCCCTAACCTCTATTAGCCCCCTATCCAGACACCGTGAAAAACAAAAGGATTGCACTAACTTCCCTCCTCTTTATATCATTTATCCAGCTTTGGGCAGAAGACATGCCCAGCATGCCCATTGCCTATTTTGCAGTTAAGTGCAGCGAAATTTGGGAAGCTGAACTCTTGGAACAAAACCCAGTCGCTTCCACTTTTTGGCAATCTCGGTATGAGGGCGATAATTTTGTACGGGTACGGATTTTAAAAATTTATCGAAGCCTTTCCCACAAAACTGGCGACACTGTTTATGTGAACTTTGGCTCGGTCTATGACTGGCCCAGTCCATCCGAAACAAATCATGAGTGGCGCCTTTCCGCCCATGATACCATTCAACGGATTTGGCTGTTTGGCGATATGATAACCCAAACGGAAAACCGTTCATACGGTCGGCAACCTGTTTTGTCCGGAACGCCCTATTTACAGGTCGAATCTTCCGGGATCTGGCCAGAAAATCAGAAGACCGTTGTTTTCAGGCCCTTTCAAATGGCTAATCCCGGACCTTATGTATTTTCCCGTAGTAAGTTTACCGGCACAGAGATGGATATTTGTGTAACTCGAAACGTCCACCTTGCCGACGAGCTTTTTTCCATCCGAAAGATTGGAAACCGGATTGAGCAAAACAACTCACTTTTTTCCTGGATTAAACGAAATCAGGCTGTTTTGCAACTACAGGATTATAGCCATCCTAACAGTTGGATGTGGCACCGGGAATTGCCGTTTAGCTGGATTTTGAATAATGGGGACGATGGAAAGGCATGGGAGGCCATCAAGCTGTACCATCAATTTTATCCTGACGATGTGCTTCACGGCTCGGATTATTCTTATGCATTATCGGCACAACAAAACCAATTTGAAAGGGCTCTGGAGAAGCCCCCCCCTTTTCAATCGCAAAATGGGATTGCATTTCTCCTGGGCCAAATGCGAGACACCTCTTTGAGTCTCCCACTTCGCAACAATGTGATGTACTGGTTTCGAGAAGCCGTACGGGGCAACCTGACACTTGAAAAAAGGAAAAGCATCCTGCACGACCTGCTTCAATTGCCAATCGCGGATTCGATTTTACCCCGTCACGAATGGGGTGAAACCATCCAATCCGTAGGATTTTGGCGGGAAAATTATCAGAACCGCAGTCTACCCGAAGCTTATCAATGCTTGGCTAAAATTTATCAAAATGAACCTCCCGAGGGATATAGGAACCGATATGCAGACTTTCTAGTTCGGCACTCCACTGCCGAAGAATGGAAAAAACTCAATGGCAGCGATGCGCGCATTTTGGTACAATACTCCAATTTCTGGACGGATACACTCAAAAAAACCATTGTTTTCCAGCTTCGTCAAGCACACGGGTATGAATCCATTTTTGAGTGCCCACAAATGGAAATGTTTCAGCTCGACCCACAAGGCCAACGCATAAACGTCAGGGCGCTCTCCGATTCTGATACTTGTACCAAAGTGGATTGGACCAACCGGCCTTTGAGCGGCGACTTATGTGTAAAAATTCAAATGGATGAAAACAGCCCGCGCGGACGCTGGTATTTTAAAGCCTGGGGGAATGCCGGGCAAAAACATGAACTACATTGGGTGTCGGAGTTGGGCTCGTGTTGGTATTGACGATAGTTTATTTGGGGCTTGATATTTCCGGAAAGTTGATTACCCATATTCCTCCCCCCAGTTTCCCCACCTTCAATAACTTTGTCGCCGAAATTCTGTTGTGCAGAATTCCCGCATCCTTTTCTGTGGAAATCAAAGGCAAAATACTCTGCGGCATCGCCGGCATTTTTCTGTTCGACCTATTGGGCATTCCCTTTGGTGGACTGATTGGCTTTTTCGTGGGGTCGTGGCTGGGGCATTATTTTTTTGACCAGCCCAAGGAAAAGGAACAGTCTGACAGTGAGTTCAAGGCATACCAGCGGCGGCAGGGCGAATTTGTTTTTCATGTGTTCCGGCTCTGCGCCAAAATGGCAAAATCAGACGGCCCCATCAACGAACGCGAGGTATCGCACATGGAAAGCCTGATGCGCAACCAGTTTCGCATGAACGAACGCGGACGCTCCCAAGCCGTCAAAATCTGGAAAAACGCCAAAGAATCGGACGATACCTTTGACCAATACGCCCGCGCTTTTTACGAGGGTTTTGGTCGCGACCGGCACCATGTGCTGAACATGCTCGACCTACTTTTCGCTACCGCCGCCGCCGATGGCTCCTTGCACCCACGCGAAGAAAGCTTGCTGCTCCGGGCTGCTGGGATTTTTCAGGTGGGTCGGCTACAATACGAACGCGTAAAAGCCCGCTACTACCAGTCACGCCCCGGCAACGGTGGACCCGCGCAACAACGCTGGAGTCCGCTCGACCCACACTATGCCATTCTCGGTGCAGAACCAACGGAAAGTCTGGACCTAATCAAGAAAAAATACCGTGCCCTGGCCATGCAGTGGCACCCCGACAAGATGGCCGCCAAGGGCGTTTCCGCAGAAGCCCTGCGCCACGCCAAAGAGAAGTTCCAGCAAATCAACGAGGCTTACGAGCGGATTACGGAAGCTCGGAAAGGTTAGCAGGTTTAGTTGCAAGTGTCAAGTTCCTGTTGCGCTTGAGACTTTGTATGCACCGCACCAAGTTCGTGAGTGCCTCAATTCCATAGTCTTCCAAACCTTTAGGAAAGGTATTGGCCACCAATACCCAAAAAGCCGCATAGTGGCGACACTATGGTAGCCCAAAGGGTGGCAAGATGGCAGAACGGCGTAGCCGTGACATTATTCCAACAATCAAAACCGTGCGTGACGCAAAATATTGCCTTGTCATCAGGAGTTGACCTTGGATATCCAACGGTGAATGTTGACAATTTGATTGTAAACTGCCCTTGATAAATTTTTTATTGCAGGGTAATACATGAATGTGTAAGCATTACCCTGCATCTTTCATCTCATGAAGTCATGTACAAATTAGCATATAAAACTATATTTTTCACGGCAATTTTTTGCTTTCTCCATTTGTGCTCTTGTATGGTCGGGAGCAAGCATAACCGCCAACAAAAAATTGAACAATTGAGTCAAAAAGCAATTTTTGCCTATTTCCAACAATGCGACCCGCTTAAAGGTTTTATTGTTGGAAAGGGCATGGAAAAGATTGATCCGGTTCTAGTTAGAAGAGAAAAATTAGTTGAAAACGGCAAGGTGTATTTTGATTATCCCCTGTCGACTGAATTTTTGAGTTACTTGCCTAAAGAAAAATATCGACTAACCATACCAGATTCATTATCAGATAAATATACAACCGAAACTGGCCAAGATTATGAACACGATTATGCTATAATACACCAATTCTCCCCACTCATGCGAACTAAAACGCCGGAGGTATTCTTAATGGAACATGCCGTTTGGAATAACACCTGCGGAGAAGAATCCTGTTATAGAACCTTGGTTAGAAAGTATATAGAATTTAAAATAATAGATGGTGTTATTGTTTGCCAAAACGAATTACAACTTAGGGATAAGGCAGATATTATAGGGTTTGGCGGTTTCAAAAAGAAAAAAATGGAAGAGGCGTTACCGGGTGAGAAAATAAAAAGGTTTGGTGGTGGGGGTGGTAGAAACAAATAGCAACATGGGTCATCCCAAATTTTATAAATGGATGAATTAAACAGGAAAACAGCAAAATCGGAGAACAGAAAAATGTAAAACCACGCGTTTGGATCGCGAATTGGGCAAGAATTTAAGCCTATTTCGATG
>JALHPW010000233.1 GCA_022842255.1 Saprospiraceae bacterium
ACGAAATCGCTAAACCGTTTTTGAACGACACATTGTTGGGGTAAGCTTCGTAGAGTTCTTTTTTCAAATCCTTGTACTGTTCGTAGTACCCCATTGCCTTTTCCAAATCCCCCAGCGCGCTGTGTGTCACGCCAAGTTTTGAGTACGAAATCGCCAAGCCGTTTTTGAAGTCCACATTGATGGGGTAGGCAGTGTAGATTTCTTCAAACAACTTGACTTGGTCTTCGTAGTACCCCAAGGCCTTTTCCAAATCCCCCAGCGCGCTGTGCGTATTACCGAGGAATTGGTACGAAATCGCCAAATTGTTTTTGAAGTCGGCATTGTCAGGCTCGGCGGCACACAGCGATTTCCCGATTTCCACATCTTTTTCAACAAAGAAAAACGCCCGCTCCAAATTCCCGGTGGTCCGGTGGTAACTGCCCGTGCGTTCGCATAGGACGGAAAGGTTGTAGCCCGGTTTGACCAGGCTGGCGACCAGCGTTTCAGCAAAGCGGGCAAAGTGGCCGGCCTCCTCGTAGCCGACATTCAGCAGATGCCCCGTGCCGCTTTCGTACGCCAGTTTTTCATTCAAGGTATCCACAAGATTGCGGCAGTCGGCACTGAGGTTTGGGTTTTTCTGCCGGGCTATTTCTTGCACCACGGGGCTGATTTTGAAGGAAGCGTCGGTTTCGCTGTATTCTATCCAGCCTTTTTTGGCAAGGGAGAGGAGGCGGGTGTCGAGATCGTCCTGCCCCGGGAGCAGGGTTTCGAGCGTGGCGAACGGAATGCTCTCGGCGGGCAGCACCGCCAGCACGGAGAGTAGGGCGGTCTCTTCGAGCGGCAGTTCGCCGATGTCGTACATAGCGGCGATGATGTCCTCGGGTTTTTCGCGGCGCATGGTATTGCCCCGGCTTTGGTAGTCGGTGTCCACGGCCTGCGATTGAGAGAGGCGGAGGAGGCCTTTTTGTTGTAGGTCGGCGAGCAAATCGGGGAGGGTGTAGCGGGTTTTGAGGCGGTTGAACAGGGCAAGGTTTTTTGCCAAAAGTTCCACCACGAGCGTGTTGCCGCCCACTGCCGTGCGGATTTGTTTGAAAATGACTTCTTCCTCCGGCTGCAATTTTGGGTAATACTTTCGGAACAGTTGCAGGGCCTCTGGCTCGGGCAGCCCTTCCACCGGGTAGTGTTCCGCCTGCCCGAATTCGGTGATACGCGAGGTAATCAGGAGGTGAAAATTGCTGCAGCGGCGGAGGTTTTGGTAGTGTTTTTCGAGGTCTTCGAGTTCGTTGGCATTGTCAATCACGAGCAGGCAGGGGCGCTTGAGGTCGGCCATTTCGCGAAGCAGCACTTGCAGGCGTTCGGTCTCGGGCATCCTTTCGTCAAACGACAGGCCGAGCGGCAGGGCAAGGAGCAGAAGCGCGTTGGCCAGGTTCTTTTCGCTCAGCACCCAAGCGGAATGCGCGTATTTATCCTGATACGTGTGGTAGTACTTGGAGGCGAGGGTGGTTTTGCCCACGCCGCCGTGGCCGTTCACGAGCAGGAGGAGATTGCTGCCGGGCGTAAATAGTTTGTCGTGGATGGCCTGCACGTCATGTTCCCTGCCGATAAAAACTTCGGGCTGGAAGGGGTTTTGGGTCAGGGCGCGGGGGATTTTGCGGGGGCCGTAATGGTAGTGGGTTTCCGTTCTGTCGCCGATAGAGAAATTACCGCCAGCCGAGATGGTGGATCCGGCAAGCACGTTTTTGGAATGGAGGATGGAGATGGCCTGTTGTATTTCTTCGCGCAACAAACTTTCCGAAAGTTTTAAACTTTCGGAAAGTTGAATCCCGCCATCCTCAATTTCCCGCAATAGGTCCAGGAGCCCGTCCCGAATCTGATTTTGCGTCAAATTCGCTTCCGCAGAGCTGACCATCCCAAGTCGGATTTGTTTCCGAATGTCCTGAAATCGAGCAGATTGCAGCAGAGCCTCGTCTAGTTTTGGACTGTTTTCAAGTAGGCTGCGGAGTTGCAAGAGCGCGGCGGACAAGTCGTCGCGGGCGATGAGATCGCGTATGTTGGCGAGGAAAGATAGGGTATTCATGTTTGGAAATGGGTGCTGAGCGGATTGGGTTGGGCTTCATTCCTGTTGCGAATGTATCGTATTGGGCAAAATCGCAAAAAGGAAAATAAAGCAACCGCAAACAGTCTTGCCAAAATCCAATTTCTATCCTGTGTTCTACGTTTGAAAATGCCGTACTTTTGTCCGCGTTTCTGCGAAGGGATTTTTCGCACCACTCAAATAAAAAAAGCATGAAAAACATACTCATAGGGCTCTTTGCCCTCACGTTCTCCCTCAACACCCTCTCCGCCCAAGGCATAGAATTCTTCCACGGCACCTGGTCTGAAGCGCTCGAAAAAGCGAAGGCCGAGGAACGTTTGATTTTTGTGGATGCCTTTGCGTCCTGGTGTGGCCCATGCAAGCGTATGGCGGCCCAGACTTTCCCGGATCCGCGGGCAGGCGAGTTTTTCAACGCCAATTTTCTCAACCTGAAAATTGACATGGAAAAACCGGAAAACGCCGAGTTTGCCGAAAAATACCCCGTGAATTCGTACCCAACCCTGATGTTTATCGACGCCACCGGGAAAATCGTGTTGAAAGAGGTAGGCGGCAAAAACGTGGATCAACTTCTTGAAACCGGCAAAAAAGCCCTGGGCAAAAACGATAAATCAGTGGATTTTGAAAAAAAATACGCCGAGGGCAATCGCGAGCCCAAAATGCTTTTCGATTACGTGCGCTCGCTCAATGCAGCTGGCAAACCTTCGCTGAAAATCACCAACGAATACCTGAACACCCAGCAGGACTTGACTACGGAATTCAACCTCAAATTCATCCTGGAAGGAGCGGTGGAAGCCGATAGTCGCGTGTTTGATTTGTTGGTGAAAAACCGCAGCAAAATCGTGGCCGTCAGCAGCGAAGAGGCTGTGAATGCCCGTGTGGAAAAGGCCTGCAAAAGCACGGTAGCCAAAGCCATCGAGTTCAAAAACAAAACCCTGCTCGACGAGGCCAAGGCCAAGATGAAAGCGGGCAACCCAGCGCGCGCTACTGCATTTGCCTACGAAGCCGACATGAACTACGCCAAAGCGGTCAAGGACGCCGGCTTGTTCCTAAAAACCGCCAAAGCATACCAAAAAACCGAGGTAAAAGCCAATGCCGCCAAACTCCACGACCTGGTGGTTACACTGGTTCGGGCCTTCCCGGAAGATAAAAAAGTGCTGGCGCAGGCTGAAAAATGGGCCAAATCTGCCGCTGAAAATGGTGGGCTGGCAGAATATTGGATGACCCTGGCAGGGGTATATAAACTTCAGGGCAACAAAGCGAAAGCCCGCAGCACCGCCGAATTGGCTAAGAAAGAATTGACTGAAAAGGATGCGATGCTGAAAGAGAAGATTCAATATTTTTTGGATTCTTTGGAAGGGTAGGCTAGGTCGCTAGGGCTTTTTTCGGACAGCCAAATGGGTATTGTCATTGTGCTTAAGAATTTGTATTTTTGTTTGTACAAATGAAAACCAATGACAAAGAAAGAGCGCTGCAAGAAAACAAGTAAGCATCTCAATAAAATTGAAAAATGACTACTATTCAGCTTTTATCCCCCAAAGAAATCATTGCACTTCTTAGCCAAAATGGGGTTGAGGTTACTGATAGAGCAGCTTTTGTGAAAGCCTTTCAAGCGCTCTTCCCATCCTTGCCAGCCCAAGAACGGGCCAATTTGCTTATCGAGATTTTAAGCTACGTGGATTCAGTTTTGGAACCTGAAACGCTGCAAGCAACGGCCTAATCCTCGCTGCCTTGTGGAAAACTTCATCCCCCGCCTTTCGCTATTCGAGTTACCTTTACTGCCCAAGAATTAGGAAGGCATGAGCAATTTTATAGTATCCGCGCGTAAATACCGCCCACAACGTTTCCAAGACGTGGTGGGCCAAGGCCATGTGGCCGGGACCCTCAAAAACGCCCTTGCCAGCGGACACGTCGCGCATGCGTTTCTTTTCACCGGACCAAGGGGGGTGGGCAAAACCACCTGTGCCCGTATCCTGGCCAAAATCCTCAACTGCGAAAACCGTACCCCGGAATACGAAGCCTGCAACGAATGCAGCTCCTGCAAGTCCTTCAACGAGAGCGCTTCTTTCAACATCATCGAACTTGACGCGGCTTCCAACAACTCGGTGGAACACATCCGCGCCCTCACCGAGCAGGTGCGTTTTCAACCGCAACAAGGGAAGTACAAAGTGTTCATTATTGACGAGGTGCACATGCTTTCCAATCAGGCCTTCAACGCGTTTTTGAAAACCTTGGAGGAGCCGCCGCCTTATGCCATTTTCATTCTGGCGACGACGGAGAAGCATAAAATCATCCCGACCATCCTTTCCCGCTGCCAGATTTTTGATTTCCGCCGCATTACCGTGGCCGATACGGTGGCGCACCTGAAGTCGATTTGCCAGCAGGAAAATATCGAAGCGGAAGAAGACGCGCTGCACATCATTGCCCAAAAGGCTGATGGCGCCCTGCGCGATGCCCTTTCGATTTTTGACCGGATTACCAGCGGGGCTGGCAAAAAAATCACCTACGACGCCGTCATCGAGAACCTCAACGTCCTTGATTACGATTACTTCTTCCAAATTACCGATGCGCTGTTGGCCGAAGACGCGGCCAGTCTGATGAATCGTTTCGACGAGATCCTGCGCAAGGGTTTTGACCCCGAGGTGTTTATCCTGGGACTTGCCGAGCACCTGCGCAACGTGCTGGTTTGCAAAGACAAAGCCACCTTGGGGCTGCTCGAAGTAGGTGAAAACCTGCGCGAACGCTACCGCGCCCAGGCAGCACTTGCCCCGGCATCGTTTCTGCTTACTTCCTTGAATTTGTGCAACGACTGCGACATCAATTTCAAAATGGCGCGCCACAAACGACTCCACGTCGAGATGGCTTTGCTCAAAATGTGCCATATCGGACGAGCTGTGAAAAGCGCAGACTTGGAAAAAAAGAACGCTTGATTTGACGGGTGGCGGTGCACGGTCTACGGTGGACGGTGCACGGTCCACGGGAAACGGTGTGCGGCCCGTTGAAAATGGCTCGCAGTCGTCAAATACCAACGGCAATGGAGCTCAAGCCATGCCCAACGCCACCGTGAACCGTGAACCGTCCACCGTAGACCGTCCACCGTCCGCCGTAGACCGTCCACCCTCCACCGGCAGCAATGCCCAACCGCTTTCCAGCGATGTTTTGGCAGATATTTCGCAGGGATTGCGGCAGGGCCGGATGAAGGCAGAGGCCATTCCGATGCGTTTGGATGCTTTCGATCAATTGGTAGAAGAAGAGGAAATCCACCGCGCCAGCCTGGAGAGCCGGCTTTCCATAGAAAATGTGCGTACAGAATGGCAGGCGTATGCTGCGCTGCTTAATTCCAATCTTTCCCGCATGGCATTGACCAATGCCGAATTGCGGCTGGAAGGGAAATTGCTCACGGTGCTGGTTGGAACTACCATCGAGCAAAACAATGTGAAAGCAGAGGTAGCGCGTGTTTTGGAAACACTTCGCCGCCGATTGCACGATATGGCGTTGAAAATTGAGGTCGTTTTGGATGATAAGAAAAGTGCCGAACAGGCCCAGGCCGCCCGTACGGTGCGCCCGCTCACGACCAAGGATAAATTGGATAAAATGAAGGAAGTCAATCCTTTAGTGGAGGACTTGATTAAAAAATTTGACCTCAAGCTGAATGACTGAAAAGGAGATATTGGGATATTATGATATTGGGGTATTTCAACAATAACATAATACCCCAATATCTCAATATCCCTAATGTATGAACGTCCCTCGACTCAGCATATTCATCCCGACCCGAAACGAAGCCAAATACATCGGCACCACTTTGGCCCAATTTGAGCTTTTTTGGGAAAAATATGACCTTGAAATCATTGTTTCGGATGCAAATAGCACGGATGGTACGGTAGAAATTGTGGAGCATTTTGCGGAATTATCCAAACAACGCATCAAACTCGTGCAAGGTGGCCCCGGCAAGCAGAACATCGCTATTGGTTGCAACCTAGGCGCTGCACAGGCCAAAGCCCCGCTGCTTTTTCGCATTGATGCGGATGTTCGGATTCCTGACAAGGATTACTTTTTCGGAAAGGTTTTTGCTGCATTTGAAAAGGATCCTTCGTTGGTGGGGGCTACCGTGCCAATTTGGGTGTATCCCGAAGAGGCCAGGTTGTCGGACCGACTTTACCACGTGATGATGAATGCTATCATTAGAGGCTCTTTTTGGCTCAAAGCGCCCTTGGCAAAAGGGGAGTGTCAGCTCGTGCGCCGCGCGGCATTTGAAACGATTGGAGGCTACAAGGAACACTTGACAGCAGGGGAGGACTGCAACTTGTTTTACCGTTTGCAGGACGTGGGGCGCATCCGGTATTTGTCCAAATTGCGGATTCACCACTCACCCCGCAGGTTCCGGCAATACGGTTATATCCGCCTCACACTCATCTATTTACGAGAAGGTTTGTGGATGCTTTTGGGGCGAAAATCATACTTGGAAGAATGGAAACCGGTCAGGTGATGAACGATGAACGAGTAACGATGAACTATTATCGATGAACCTTGGAAAGCGTGGAATGAATGAACGAGGATGCATAAAACTTCTAAGCGATTTAGGCGTTTTAATCCCAAATCGTAAATCCCAAATCCCAAATCGTAAATCCCAAATCCCAAATCGTAAATCGCAATTCCCAACACTTATGCGCAAATTACTAATAGCATTCGCGCTTTTTTTGTGCGCTGTATCGCAAATGCGGGCTACCGTGATTGTGTTGCCCATGGACGAAAAAGGCCAACGCAACCACTTGAAAGCCTACGGGATTACCTACTGGATACTTTCGCAGGGGGTGGAAGCCTGGTGGCTGTTGAATTACCGCGGCGGCAGTTTTGCTTTCGTGTACACGCCCGCTTTTGAAAAAGAATGCAAGACCCGCGACGTGAGTTACGAGGTCATTGCAGATGGGCAGTTTGCCAATTTGCAGAATGAAATCCTCAATCCGGAGGTGAATCAGGATGTGATAAAATTGGAAAAGGCCCCTAAAATCGCGGTTTATACGCCCGATAAGGATGAAAAAGGTGAGGCCATCCAACCTTGGGACGATGCGGTGACCTTGGTGCTCACCTATGCCGAAATCCCGTACGATGTGGTGTACGACAACGAAGTAATGCAAGGCAAACTAGCCGAATACGACTGGCTGCACCTGCACCACGAGGATTTTACGGGAATGTTCGGGAAATTTTACGCCAGCAACAGCGGCCAGCCCTGGTACCGGCAGCACGTGCAATTGATGGAATCCTTGGCTCGTCAGAACGGCTTTGACAAGGTGAGTCAGCTCAAGCTGGCCGTAGCGAAAAAAATCAAGGAATACGTCATCGGCGGCGGATTTATGTTCGCAATGTGTTCTGCAACAGATACTTACGACATTGCGCTGGCTGCGGAAGGAACC
>JALHPW010000234.1 GCA_022842255.1 Saprospiraceae bacterium
GCGACCCTTGTCGCAGGAAAAAAAGAACAGGCCGCTGAGTAGTAGTAAAGTGTAGCGCATGGGAGGATGTCTGTTATTGGTGGATGTGTTTATTTTGTGGATGTGGTGAATTAGAGGCAAAAATAAGAAGCCCACGCCGAAGATTTGCTTCTGCGCGGGCTTCCTGATACAAATCAGGTCTATTTATCCCAAATAGGATTTCAAATTCTCGCTGTGAATCTTGCGGAGGCGACGAATGCCACGCTCTTTGATTTGACGAACCCGTTCGCGGGTAAGTCCGTAGAGTTCAGAAATCTCATCCAAGGTAAGCGCGGTGCGACCGTTGAGACCATAATAGGCCCCAATGATCTCGGTTTCGCGCGGCGAAAGGGAAAAAAGCCCTTGGGCGACTTCTTCCCGCAAGGATTCGGCCATGAGTTGGAAATCAGGGTCGTCGCTGTTTTCCGGTACCATCACATCGAGCATAGTGGCGTCGCCTTCTTCCGTGCCTGGAAGGGGCGCGTCGAGCGATACGTGGCGTGAACCGCTGTGAATCAGCTGTTGAATCTCCCGTTCGCTCATGCCGAGCAGTTCGCCGAGCTCTTCATCAGAGGGTTCGCGCTCGAATTCTTGTACGAAAGAGATATATGCCTCATTTACTTTATTGTAGGAACCGACTTTATTCAGGGGCATCCGCACAATACGGCTATTCTCCACGATGGCCTGGAGAATGCTTTGGCGAATCCACCAAACCGCATAGGAGATGAACTTAAAGCCCTTGGTTTCATCAAAACGGCGAGCGGCCTTGATGAGGCCCACATTGCCTTCGTTGATGAGGTCAGAGAGGCTAAGGCCCTGGTTTTGATACTGTTTTGCAACGGAGACGACGAAACGAAGATTGCCTCGGGTCATTTGATCGAGTGCATCTTGGTCGCCTTCGCGAATACGCTGTGCCAGCTTTACCTCTTCGTCCGGGGTAAGCATCGAAAGTTTGCTTATCTCGTTGAGGTACTTGTCAAGCGCCTGGCTCTCGCGGTTGGTAATCTTATGGGCGATTTTTAACTGGCGCATGATTGAATGTTTTTGGTTACCTGCTTGGGTACCAAGCAAGTTGGTGTTGTATGGTATAAACGTTTGATGCTGAAAAAAGATTTGGTTCTTACACGTACATCTCTAAAACATACTTGACGCATTTGGTTTCAAAAACGTTGTGATTTTTCAGTAAAAAGTTTGAAATACTTTTCATCAACCCGCAAAAACCGCGCCGCAAGGGTACGAAATATTAAATTAATGTGGCCAATTTGATGAATGTGGCCAATGTGTTTAATGTGGCCAATTTGTTTACGCCCACATTGACCACATTCATCCAATTGACCACATTCATCACATAGACCACATTAACAATTTCACCCCAGATATCCGAAGCGCTCCAGGGCTTGTTCGTCATCGCGCCAATTGTCGCGTACTTTCACCGTCAAATCTAGGAAAACTTTGCTTTGCAAAAACATTTCGATGTCCTTTCGAGCATAAGTACCCAGTTTTTTGATGGCTGCGCCTCCTTTACCAAGCAAAATAGCTTTTTGGGTTTCACGCATCACAAAAATAGTGGCTCGGATACGTGCTATGTCTTCCCCTGCATTGGTTTTGGCTTCCTTGAAATCCTCGATAGAGACCTCGCAAGCATAGGGGATTTCATCGTCGTACAGCTTCAGGATCTTTTCGCGGATGATTTCACTGACAAAAAAACGCTCCGGCCGGTCTGTCAATTGATCGGGTGGGTAATACGCCTCCCCTTCGGGGAGATAAGTCAGTATTTTTTCAAGCAGGGCGCTCGATTCTATGTCTTTCAAGGCGGAAATGGCAATTACCTCATCAAATTTGCCGTGTTTTTTCCACCAACCCGTTGCATCCTGAATCCGTTGTTCAGCCACCAGGTCTTTTTTATTCAAAATCAGCAAAATCGGCACCTCGGTTTTCTTCAAAACCTCAATCAAAGGGTTGTCGGCCTCCAGTTCCTCGGTCATATCAAACACAAAAAGCATCAAATCGGCGTCTTCCACGGTACCTTCCACAAAGCGGTTCATGGCCTTGTGCATTTTATAGGTCGGGGACTTGACATACCCAGGGGTGTCCGAAAACACCATTTGAAAGTTTTCGCCTGTCAAAATCCCAATAATCCGATGCCGTGTGGTTTGGGGTTTGTGGGTGATGATGCTCATGCGTTCGCCTACCAGCGCATTCATCAGGGTTGATTTTCCAGCATTGGGTCGGCCAATGATATTGACAAACCCAGTTCGGAAGGGTTGGACATTGACTGCTGATGGTTGACTATTGACTGTGGTTTGCATGTTCGTCGTTTATGGTTTTTTAACCGCAAAAGCTATTGCGAAGGAGGGCATCGTTCCAATCAAAGTCCCAAAAGGTGCCCCATCAAATCTTGTTTGGTTTGCAAATACGCCCTGCTATCTGCTTGCGGCGGGATAATGATAGGAATGCGCCCCACCACTTCTATTGGGGAGCGGCGCAAGGCTTCGACCTTGAGCGGGTTGTTGGTAATCAGCTCAACTTGCTGAATACCAAGGTCTTGCATAATAAAAATCGCACAATCATATTGCCGGGCATCCGCATCAAAACCCAGGTGCGTGTTTGCATCGATGGTATTGAGCCCCAAGTCTTGGAGCTTGTAAGCTTTGAGTTTGTTGATAAGCCCGATGCCCCTACCCTCTTGACGAAGGTAGATTACCACGCCTTTGCGCTCGGCAGCGATGTGTAGGGAGGCCTCGAGTTGTTCGCCGCAATCACATCGGCGCGAACCAAAAACATCTCCAGTCATACATTCTGAATGGATACGAACGGCTACTGGGCCTGTTGGGTCAAAACCTTCGGCCACAAAAGCAATGTGTGGCATACGCTCACTGCTCTTTTCGGCGTAAACCAACATATTGAACGATCCGTATCGGGAGGGGATGGGGGCTTCTGCTTGGCGTTGCATTGTGCCGCAAAGGTAGCGACTTACAAGCATTGGCGGGTTAATGACTGTTGACTTTTGACTGTTGGCTTTTGACCGTTGACTTTTGGCTGTTGACTTTTGACTACACCGATTTTCTTGAATGGCTAATTCCGGCCTCGTTCTGTGGTGACCACAGATTCCACCCGCCGAAATGCAAAGTGGACGTCTTTGCGTACGAGCAGCAATTTTTCATTGCTTATTTCCCGGATTTCAAAATCCGCAAACGCTTTCCCAGCTGAATCGCGCAAGGTCAATCGGTTTCCAAATGCCTCCCAGTACGTGCCTGATGGGAAAAACCCGTCCACACAGGTACTTTCCAGCACGCGGTCTGCTTTGAAGTTTAAAAATCCGCCACAGCGCACGTTGTAGTGCGTGTTTGCATCGTAATTGCCTGATTTTGTGGAACATTCCCATTTGCCCTGCAATTGAGCCTGGGCGAACGATGGGAACAAAAAGAAAACTAAGACCAGAACCGCTGGCGCGATCCTTTGAACCGAAGGGATGGGCATGATGTAAAAAGATTAAAAAGTTAAGGACACGAAAGTAGTCCTTCACTCAAATATGCAATGCTTGTACCAAAAAAATTCAGCTCGATTATTGATCAATCAATCCCCGACCTTCTTTCACGATACGGCCTTCCTCAAGCAATTTTTTCATCAAACGGTCCAGGATACCGTTGATAAACTCTTTGCTTTTATCAGTGGAGTAGGTCTTGGAAATTTCCACAAACTCATTGAGCGTCACCTTAGTAGGAATGGTTGGGAAATGCAGGAGTTCGCAGAGGGCCATTTTGAGCATGATCATGTCGAGAATGGCTACGCGGTCAGCATCCCAGTTTTTGAGCGCTGGTTGGATTTCGGCCAACAAAGCAGCGTCTTCCTGTGCGGTGCGGAGCAGTAATTCGGCGCCAAATTCACGGACGGTTTCGTCGGAAGGCTCGTGCTCCTGGTAAAACGGACCACTCACGGGCAGCGCTTTCAAGGTTTTTTTCATGGCACCCATCACCAGCGACTCGTCGTCGGCCCAGTTGTTGTAGCGGTCCTCCGTCATGTCGAGGAAGAGGTCGTTGGACGAAAGGTAACGATACAGTTCGATAAAGATTTTGGCGTGATCGGCATCGGTAGGCGCCTCCAAGGCACAGTAGGCCTTGTATTCGGCCACATCGGCAAAACCGTTGTAGAGGGAGCGGATATGGTCTTCGTCGATGGATTCGTTGACCTTGTATTTGGCCACGAGGTTGAGGAATTCCACGTGGTTGGCCAAGCTGCGGGTGCAGCTGTTGGTGCTCAGACGGGGCTCAAAAACCTTGTCCTCATCGCTGGGAAGCAGCTTTGCGGCACGGTTGGCGGCATCTTTTTCTGCATACTGCGCCACACGCAGCGTAAGGTAAAGGTGGTAGATATAGAGTTCAAAGGCTTTCCAGATCCCACCTTTATACGCTTTTTGCAATTAGGCGAGTTCGAGCGACTCGTCGCGATTGAGCATATAAAGAAGTTGCATCACTTTGACTCGTACACTGCGTCGGCTGAGCATAATTATTCAAATAACTTTTGTTGATGTTGGGAGGACAATGATGTTTCCGGGGGCAAAGGAACGTATTCTCAGTGGTATTTTACCGATCTTTTGGGGACTTTTCTTTTTGAGAAATCTTGTTTTTTAAAACTAACGCCGAAATTTTTGCCTTGGGCTGTAATTTTTCAGGAACTAGATTTACCTTTGCAGCCCAATTTTAAAATTCCATTTTTTTCACCAACAAAAAGAAGGAGAAATCCATGCTCATCCTTGAGATTAAAGACGGCGATACTATTGACAAGGTGCTCAAAAAGTACAAGCGCAAATACGAAAAGTCGGGCATTTTGAAAGAACTGCGCCGCCGCAAGGCATTTTCCAAACCTTCCGTACAACGCCGCACAGAAGTGCTCAAAGCAGTGTACAAGGAGGAAATGTACGGCAACAAGAACGATTGAAAAATGTGCTGATGTGGCAAATGAGACCAATGTGGTCAATTCGAGCGCAATAAGCACATTGTCCACATCATACACATTGACCACATTCGTATCGTGTTTCACGAAGAATCGTTTTACGGATACTTGTCGCTAGAACGCCGGTTTTCGCCGCATACCTTGACGGCATATCGGGGCGACCTTTCCAATTTTATTGCATATTGTGTTGAACAACAATGCCTTACCTCGCTAAGCGAAGTAAGGCATTTGCATATCCGGTCCTGGGTAGTCGCTCAAATGCAGGCCGGGCAAAGTGCGCGCAGCATTGTCAGGCGGCTTTCATGCCTAAAGTCTTATTTCAAGTTTTTGAGAAAACGCGGCCTGATCGAAAAAGACCCCATGAGAAAAATCACCGCCCCACGCATGGGCAAACGACTCCCGGTTTTTGTGCAGGAAAGTCAAATGGCCGCCCTTTTTTCACACATTGAATTTGCGGACGATTACGGCGGCTGGCTGGCCCGGCTTTTGCTCGAAACCCTGTATGCCACCGGCATGAGACGCAGTGAGGCTTCGAGCCTGAAAATCAATGATATAGACTTCAGTCGCATGGTGTTTCGGGTACGCGGTAAAGGCGACAAGGAACGGCTCGTGCCCTTTGCGCGCTATCTATCCGATTTGATGGAAAAGTTTTTGGAGGTCCGAAAAGCCACGTTCCCCGGCACCACGGAGCCCTGGCTTTTCCTCAACCGGAAAGCAGAGCGCTTTTCGCCCGAAAGCATTTATTACCTCGTTCGAAAACACCTCTCTACCATCACCACGGAAGACCAACGCAGTCCACACGTACTCAGGCACTCCTTCGCCACACACCTTTCCAACCATGGCGCCGACCTGA
Organism: Saprospiraceae bacterium; assembly: GCA_022842255.1. Classification (GTDB taxonomy): domain Bacteria; phylum Bacteroidota; class Bacteroidia; order Chitinophagales; family Saprospiraceae; genus M3007. The sequence continues at coordinate 5,825 of JALHPW010000234.1, forward strand.
ATGCCATTAAAGAATTGCTTGGCCACTCCAACTTGGCTTCTACCCAGGTGTATATGCACAACAATATCGAGCGACTGATACAGGTGTACGAGCAGGCGCATCCCAAAGGCGCGGCGGAGGATGAAAGTTAGTTTTGAGCAGCAGTGCACAATGCTTGAAACATTGCACTTGAAAACCTAACACTAATCATTTTGTCCCCGGACCGACAAGCCAGCCATTCAAATGCTTGTTTTCAAATCCAAAACACCTGTTTTTACGTTTATCTGGAAACTAAACGCACTGCAATGAAATTTCTGACCATTTTACTTACTGTTCTGGCTTGCAACAATGTCCCTTCCACTACCGTAACTTCAACGGAGCCAGGGGCACCTTCTCCTACCGCCACCGTCGCAGCTGCCTCCGACACCCTGATTCCTGCCCAATACACGGATGGGAAACTGGTTAAAGTTCAAAAAAGCGAGGACGCCTGGAAAAGCGAACTCAGCGAGAAAGAATTCTATGTGCTACGGCAGGAAGGCACCGAGCGCGCTTTCACGGGCGACCTTTGGAAACATCACGAGCACGGGACCTATGTTTGCGCCGGCTGCGGTTTACCGCTTTTTTCCTCCGAAACCAAGTTTGATTCCGGTACGGGCTGGCCCTCTTTTTATAAACCCATCAGCGAGGATTGCATTGCCGACAAAACCGACAGCAGCCATGGCATGGACCGCACAGAAGTGGAATGCGCCCGTTGTGGAGGCCACCAAGGCCACGTTTTCCCCGACGGCCCGCCGCCAACCGGACTTCGGTATTGCATCAATTCAGTCTCGCTGGATTTCGTGAAACAATAGAGCTTGGTTAGATTTGGAATAAAAAACGGAAGGGCGGGCTGTGGTGATCACCACAGCCCGCCCTTTTTTTACCTTTGCCCGAACGGTACACCGGAACGCTGTTTCGGTGTACGCGGAAAAGCGTCCCGCAATACATACTCGATTTTCATGGACAACAAGATAGCCATCCTCCAATCCAAACTCGCCGAAGCCAAACTCGGTGGCGGTCAGAACCGCGTTGATGCCCAGCACAAAAAAGGCAAACTCACGGCCCGAGAGCGGGTACATTTCTTACTCGATGAAAATTCCTTTGAGGAAATCGGTGCGCTCGTAACACACCGGAGCACCGATTTTGGCATGGCCGAACAACAGTTTCTCGGCGACGGGGTGGTGACCGGTTATGGCACCATTGGTGGGCGCTTGGTGTATGTGTTTGCCCAGGATTTTACCGTGTTTGGCGGTTCGCTGTCTGAGACACATGCCGAAAAAATCTGCAAGGTGATGGACTTGGCGGTGAAAAACGGGGCGCCGCTCATCGGTTTGAACGATTCCGGGGGCGCGCGTATCCAGGAAGGGGTAAATTCCCTAGGTGGCTATGCCGATATTTTTTATCGGAACGTGCAGGCCAGCGGGGTCATCCCACAGATTTCGGCCATCATGGGCCCTTGTGCGGGCGGGGCGGTTTACAGTCCTGCGATGACCGATTTTATCATGATGGTGGAGGGCAGCTCGTATATGTTCGTGACCGGCCCCAACGTGGTAAAAACCGTTACGAATGAAGAAGTTACGAGTGAAGAACTCGGTGGAGCAAGTACCCACGCCAGTAAAAGTGGCGTGACCCACCTG
>JALHPW010000235.1 GCA_022842255.1 Saprospiraceae bacterium
CGCACGGTAGCCATGTCTTGACTTAGAATTACTGTGATTTCCAAAAAGTAGGGGTTTTCCGGATCCGCTTTGGGAACCCCTTTTACCTTTCCCACCGGATGCCCCAATGGAAACATGAGGGAATAACCACTGGTCACCACCGGTTCGCCGTCTTTTACCACGAAATGCTGCGGTATGTACCGAAGGGTCATTTCTCGTGGGTTGCCGCCTTCCCAGGTGAGGGATCCAAAAGCGTTTTTCTGCTGTGGTAAAGCCACCGATATCTTGGCATTTTGGTGCAATACCGACATCACCAAGGAAAAATTGGAGCTGACATGACGCACAATACCGACAATGCCTTCAGGGCTTATCACGGCCATGTCTGCATACACCCCATCATTGCTTCCCCGGTTGATAATCAACCAGTTATTGGCCCCTGAAATAGAGTTTTTAATCACTTTTGCGGTAATCGACTCGTATTGGGGTCGTACGGTTTTGCGTCGTACGGAGTCTGTCCGGGAAAGGGAGTCGAAATTGACCAGGAAAAATGTGTCGCGAATAGGGACCTGCATTTGCCGGGCATTCGATAGCCGGATTTGCAGGCTGTCGATGATGTGCGCCAGGCTATCCGCGGTTTCGTACAGACTGAAGTAGTCTGACGCCATTTGGCGTTTTTCGAGTGCTTGACCGCCAAATATCCCGGTCGTGTTTGCCCAAATCTCGCCCTGACGATCGTTGAAATTCACGATGATGGCAAAACAGAGTAACTCTACCAGCAAAAAAGTGACAAAGCCACCATTGCGAAGCAGAAGTTGAAAAAGCTTGCCCATAGGTAGAACTATGAACTATGATGTATGATGTATAATGTATGAACTAACTTTTACCCTTGTTCATACATCATACATCATACATCATAGTTATTTAAACGCTTTTGCGATCGATCAAGAATGAATATTGGTGGGTGTTGCGGAGTGCCATTCCCGTACCCCGTACCACGGCACGGAGGGGGTCATCCGCTACATGGACGTCCAGTTTGGTTTTGGATTCCAAACGTTTGTCCAAGCCACGCAGGAGTGCGCCACCGCCCGTGAGGTAAAGCCCCGTCTTGTAAATATCGGAGGCCAATTCAGGGGGGGTAAGTTCGAGGGCGCGGAGCACCGCATCCTCGATTTTGCTGATGCTTTTATCCAAGGCGTAAGCCACTTCCTGATAACCAATCTTGATTTGTTTGGGAATTCCCGTCATCAAGTCACGACCATTCACGGCATAATCCGCTGGAGGGTTATCGAGTTCGTGCAGCGCCGAGCCTACATGGATTTTGATTTGTTCTGCCGTGCGTTCGCCGATAAGGATGTTGTGCTCACGTTTCATGTAGTTCATGATGTCGTTCGTGAGTTCGTCGCCCGCAATACGGATGCTTTGGTCGCACACAATACCGGAGAGTGCGATTACCGCAATTTCCGTCGTACCGCCACCAATGTCGATGATCATGTTGCCAATCGGTTCTTCGATATTGAGACCGATACCGAGTGCCGCAGCCATGGGTTCATGGATGAGGTACGTTTCTTTGCTGTCTACGTGGTCGGCAGAGTCAAATACCGCGCGTTTTTCCACCTCTGTGATACCGCTTGGGATACAAATGACCATTTTGAGGTGGCTGAACATATTTCTACGGCGACCCACCATTTTGATCATACCCTGTATCATGGCCTCTGCGGCCTGGAAGTCGGCAATTACGCCGTCTTTGAGTGGGCGAACGGTTTTGATATTTTCGTGGGTCTTTTCGTGCATCTGCATGGCACGATGCCCTACCGCAATGGTCTGCTTGGTGGCCCGATCCATAGCCACGATAGAAGGCTCATCCACCACCACTTGATCGTCCACCATGATGAGCGTATTGGCGGTGCCGAGGTCAACGGCGAGTTCTTGCTTAAAGAATTTAAAGAGATTGAACAAAGTACTGGGCTATTTAAAAAAGTGAATCGAATCGGATTTGGAAAAAAAAGTGCGCAAAAGTACGCAGGTTTTCGGGTATTTTTTTTCCAAAAAAGGAGACAGATTTTGAAAAATACATGAATTAATCTACCGTAACCACCCAAAAATCTTTGGGTTGCAGGTATTGTTGGGCCAAATGCTGCAAAGTTTCGGCGCTGATGCCCCGTACCGTTTGTACCAAAGCCTCAAATTTTTCGGGCGATTGATTCTCCACGATTTGATTCCGCACCATGTCCGAACTGTTTATCGGACCATCTAATCCGTTGAGCATCATACCCAAAATATAGTTGCGTACCATGCTGAGCTCTTCCTCCGGAAGTGGTTGTTCGCACAGTTTTTTCATCTCCTTAAAGATGGCGCGCACTGCGGTGGCAGATTTTTCCGGGCTCACCTCGGTTGCGATGTACATGCACCCATCATGAAGATAAGCATCTACCGTGGAGTAAATATTGTAGGTAAATCCCTTTTTTTCCCGAATGTTGGTCATGAGCCTGGAGCCAAAGTACCCACCCAAAACGGTGTTTAGGACCAGCATACCATTAAAATCCGGATGGTTGCGCTCAAAAAGTCTACGGCCGATTTTGATGGCCGTTTGGAGCGAACCTGCTAAGGGGAACCGAACGGTGGATGGCTTTTGGCTTCCGAAATCAGACTCCAATTTGAGCATCGTGCGCGCAGGAACGGGCTCCGTTTTTCGGCTTCCAAGATGCTCGTTAAGCAATTTCAGCACCCCATCGTCAATACGCCCACTGGCAAAAAGCAGGCAATTGGACGGCGTGTACCATTTGTTATAAAAATATTGCAGGTCGCTTCTTTGGATGGCGTTGTAATCTTCTGGTACGGAATTGTAGCCGTAAGGGTGGTTTTCCCCAAAAATCAACTCCGTCACCTTTCGATATGCCACCGTCTCGCCCTTTTCCAACTCTACCAAAAGCTCCTGAATGCTCGTCCGCCGAAAATTTTCCAGTTCATCTTCCGGAAATGCCGGGGATTGAAGCATTTCGGCGAAGGTCGGGATGACCTCATGGGCGTATTTTTTGACCGAAAAAAGGATAAAACTGGAGGTATCCAAATTCGTGGGCACACTCATGGAAGCCCCATAAAAATCGAGGTGTTCGGCTATTTCGGCCCCAGATTTTTGTGCCGTGCCTTCCCGCAACAACCTGGCGGTAGTGCGCGCAGCCAAACGTTTTTCCTCTTCCGGCCTTCCTGCCCGGAACACCGCCTCTACCTTTACAATCTCTTGCCCAGGGTAGTCCAGCACGTACACCGGTATACCATTGTCGAGTCGAACCAACTCCGGGCGTGGCAGCACAAGATGGTGCACTTCATGGATAATCGGAGCGGATTTGCGGTTGAGCATGGATTTTTAAAACAGTAAACAGTGGCTGATACGCCGTGGTAGAACGCCCTAAGTTGGCAGAGAATTTGGGGAATGAAGACAACGAAGCAAGCAAATGGTTTGAAATAAGGGAGCAAAGGTAGATTTTCCTCGTTTTTTCCACAATTTGTTAATTTCTTTAAAAAAATAGCCCGCCGCAAGACCCTACTTTTGCTGTCTGATTTACAGTCCCCGAACTCAAACACTTCCTCTCGATGAAATTTAGCGTATCCTCTTCCGAACTCCTCAAGCAAGTCCAAATAGCCAGCGGCGCCATTGGCTCCAATCGTGTATTGCCCATCCTGGAGGATTTCCTCTTCAAAATTGAAGATAAAAAACTGACCATCGCCGCCACCGACCTGGAAACGAGCATCGCTACCACCATTGAAGTGCTTGCGGACGACAACTTTTCGGTTGCAGTACCCGCCAAGATCCTGCTCGACACGCTGAAGGCGTTGCCGCAGCAACCTATCACGCTCAGCGTGAACCCAGAAAACTGGAACATTGAAATCACGTCTTCCTACGGAAAATACAAACTGGCGGGCGAAAACGGGGAAGATTTCCCCAATATCCCTGAGCCCGATGGCGTAGACACCGTCAAAATCAACAGCAAATACCTACTCGACGCCATCAACAATACCGTGTTCGCTACTTCTGCCGATGAACTTCGCCCAGCGATGACCGGGGTGTATTTTCAAATCGAAAACGACAAACTCACCTGCGTGGCCACCGATGCCCACAAATTGGTGAAATACAGCACCCACCACCTGGCCGGGGAAGTTAGCACGACCTTCATCGTACCCAAAAAAGCGCTCAACCTCCTCAAACACGCGCTGCCCGCTGGCGATGGCGTGACCATTTCTTTCAACAAAGCAAACGCCTTCTTCGCTTTTGGCGGCATGAAATTGGTTTGCCGGCTCATCGACGCAAGGTACCCGGATTACAACGCGGTCATTCCGGTGGATAACCCAAACAACATGACGGCCAACCGCAGCGACTTCCAGAATTCGCTCAAACGTATCGCCATTTACGCCAATAAAACTACCAATCAGGTAGTGTTCGAATTGAGCGATAAAAGCCTGACCGTGAGCGCCCAAGACCTGGATTTTTCCAACGAGGCCACCGAACAAATCCCTTGTACCTACGATGGCGCACCCATGAAAATTGCTTTCAACGCCCGCTTCCTCGCCGAAATGCTCGGTGTGCTCGATTCCTCCGAAGTAAAAATGGAATTCAGCAGCCCCAGCCGTGCAGGCATCCTGACACCCGTGGAGGAAGACAGCGCCGACCGCGATATCTTAATGCTGGTAATGCCGGTAATGCTAAACAGTTAGTGGTATTTAAAACCATCAAAAAAACACCCCGAATGGCATTTTGTGCCGTTTGGGGTGTTTTTTTATAGCTTAGCAAAACCCTGACATATATTTTATTCTGAAAAGCGCAAAAATGCACCTTGATTTAAGAATAAAAATTGTTTTAAACGGGATAATACAAAAAGTTTTTTTCTAAAAAACGCTCCAGACGCTTGGATAGGTGAGAAAAAAATAACACCTTTGTAGCTCTTTAGGGAAAGCGCACCTTTTTCATAGTCAAGGATTTTAATCGCATTCATCTTGGCTATCGTTTCAGAAGGGCATCATTCAACGATTTCGTGTAACCAGCATTCAACAACGCTATGATAGTGTTGTTGTACCAAGCAGCGTCCCTCTTTTTCGACAGCAATGACATGCTACCCATGTCCTGTCGACAAAAGCAAATCAATGTCTGCGCAAAATAGACTTGTGCCAACGTGTACAACCTTTTTTTTGCGGCCATCATAACAACCTGCCAATTGAAAACGGTCAAAATTAAAATTGCAAGCAGGATGACAACACAGCAACAGGCATTACCGCTAAAGGTGGTCTTCAGAGGCCGTCTTGAATTTGGTTCGCAAAGAACCTTCGACATGGTATTGAAACACTGGAATACCCGTGTGGAAAACTACTTCAAAGCCGATGTACTGTTCACTGCTGAGCAGGTTTTTAGCGAAGATGGCTATGCGCTCACCGTGCCGCAGCAGACCATCATGAGCACCCAAAAACGCTGGCGCAGCACCACTGCACTGCTTTACGAAGTAGCGCAGTACGCCCTTGCCGGCAATGTAGGTGCCTGGTGGGTACAAAACGGCAAAGTGCTTGACCAACACTTGATTGAGCCAAAAACCGACAAGGCTGCCGTGTCCGAATACCTTCGTGGCCGCGAACTCGTCCAACAAGGCGGCATGGAGCAGGCTTCCGAAGCGCTCACCAATGCCATCGAAAAATACGCGCGGAACGCCCTCGCCTACGAGCGTCGTGGCTACGTGAATTACAAATTGACGAACTACAACGACGCACTATACGACTTCTCGAAGAGCATCGCCATCTACGACCACAACCCAGAGCCTTTCTTTGGCCGTGGCAAGGTGAACATGCTTAAAAATGAGTGGGAAAGCGCGATTCTGGATTTTCAAAACACCATCGATCGCTCCCTGGCCGTGCAGCCTATTTACTGGTTGGCTCGTCTGCGCAAGGCAGATTGCCTGTACCACGCCAAACGTTACACCGCAGCAATCACAGAGTTGAAACTTTTCCTCCAGCGTTCTTTTTCTGAGAACGACCCCAATATCCGCTTCCGTCCAAAGGCAGAGTTTTTGTTGGCTGAATGCGAGAAGTTGGCAAAAGGATAATAGTTGCGAATTACGAATTGAAAGTTCCAAGTGACCTGGGTGTCGCTTGGAACTTTTTGATTTTATAGGCTCAGGGCGTCACCGAACGAAACAATCCCCAAACCCCAAAAATCTCTATCAAAATCAAAACGACCGCCGCGCCAATAAACCAATGGAAGTAGTCGGTCGTGCGGCGCACAGTGCTGACCTCGATTTTTGTCTTTTCCAATCGGTCAATTTCAGCGTAAATCGCTTCCAAATCGCGCTCCGAAAAGGCGCGGTAAAACTTTCCACCCGTAATCGCCGCAATCTCTTCCAACAGCTGGGTGTCAAACTTCATAAACCGCGGCGCAAATGCATACGAGCCATCTGGATTCCGCTGGGCGGGCGACATAACCACGCCTTCCGTGCCAATTCCTACCGTATAAACCCGAACCCCCAAGGTCTTCGCGATTTCTGCAGCGTTAAGAGGTGAAATATAACCTGCATTGCTCTCGCCATCGGTGAGCAACACCACGATTTTACTGCGCGAGGGACTGTCTTTCAAACGATTGACCGCAGTGGCTAAGCCCATACCAATCGCAGTACCGTCTTCCAAGCGTCCTACCGCAAGTTCGTTGATGAAGGTTTGCACCACGCGTCGGTCGGTGGTAAGCGGGCATTGGGTAAAAGCTTCGGCAGAAAAAGCGACCAAGCCCAGGCGGTCGTGCGGACGTTTGGCCACAAATTCCCCTGCCACACGCTTGGCCACTGAGAGTCGGTCGGGATCGAAATCCTTGCTGAGCATCGACGGGGAAATGTCCATGCTCAGCACTATGTCCAAAGCATCTGCCTTTATTTTTTCTTCCTCCCAATTGCGTTGCGGCCGTGCCATGGCAAGTACCAGAAAGCCCAAGGAAAGCCAACGCAACCAAACGAGGGAACGCCGGACCCTTGTACGAAAACTGGGGTTGGGGACACTGGGATGCGGAACCCGCAACGCGCTGCCATCCCGCCTGCGCCAAATGAGCCAGACAAGGGGAAGAAATAGTAGAAGCCACAGCGGATTGGCAAGGGTCATGCGTTCGTATTGGATGAATCGGGCAGTGAGGGACTGGGCGGCGTTTTGGTATCTTGAATGATTGTACGTGCGGTTTCTAAAGCTTCGGCATGGAAACTTTCTGGGGGAATTATTTTAGCAAATTTGGCAAGGTCGGCTTGTTCCAAAAGGGTTTGAAGTGCATTGGACAATTGCGCCGGAAAATCCAGTTTTTTCAAAAATCGCAGGGTTTCTTCCGTTGTAGATTCCAGTGCCGGCACGCCATACCGCTTCTCCAGATATTCTCTCAGGATGAATGTAAGCTCGGCATAGTGCTCCTTTACCCATCCATTGAAAATCAATTTTTTACCTTTTAAGACTTCCAGTTTTTTCAAAGCCAG
>JALHPW010000236.1 GCA_022842255.1 Saprospiraceae bacterium
ATCGCGCGCTCCAAAATGTACAAGGGAAAATTTTAGGGTATCTGGCTGTACCGTTCCTGGAGCACAATGAAAATGATGGAGTAGAAGTGTCCAATTTTATCGGGATGTTGGCGAGTTTGTATGTGTTCTTATTGCTGATTGCCTTTGGGGTCACTTTTGTATTGGCCCGCTCCATCACACGCCCCGTGAGCATGCTTTCTGAAAAAGTGCAGGAACTGCGTTTGGAAGACAAGAATGAACCCCTTGCCTATGCAGGAGATTCGGAGGATGAAATCAGCCAACTTATCGGCCAGTACAACAGCATGGTACAAAAGCTGGAAACCTCTAAAACACAGTTGGTCAAACTCGAACGGGAAGGGGCTTGGCGTGAAATGGCTCGGCAGGTTGCACACGATATCAAGAACCCCTTGACCACGATGAAACTCTCCATGCAGCAATTGGAGCGACTTTCGGGTAGCCCCGAACAAGCCGCTGCTTACCTGCGCAAGGCAATTACGCGCCTCATTGAGCAGATAGATTCGTTGGCGCAAATTGCTTCGGAATTCTCGATGTTTGCCAACCTGGATATCAAGTCGAAGAACGATGTGGTAATCAATGAAGTCGTAGAAAGTGTACACGATTTGTTCAGCGAACAAAAGCATGTGGACCTTTCACTGACCTTACCAGAGGAGCGTTTCCATATCCTGGGGGATAAAAACCACCTTATCCGGGTTTTCAACAACCTGGTTATCAATGCAATTCAAGCAATTCCTTCCGATCGAAGGGGACAGATAAAGGTTTCGCTCAGCCGCAAGGACAATCTTGCGATCATCCAAATCAGTGACAATGGCGGTGGTATTCCGCCGGAGATCAGGGACCGAGTGTTTGAGCCAAATTTCACCACCAAAACTTCAGGCAGTGGGCTTGGATTGGCCATTTGCAAAAAAATCATTGAAGCCCACGACGGGGATATCCGCTTTGAAACCCGGGACAACGAGGGCACGGATTTCTTTGTGGAAATGCCGGTGGTGGCGGTGGGTTGATAAAATATTGGGATATTGGGATATTAGGATATTGAGACCAAAATCCCGATATACTAATATCCCAATATCCCAATATCTTAACCTCAGCCCATAGAATGTAACCCAACTACGTTGCCTTCTGAATCGGTGAAAAAGGCAAAATAGCCCATTTCTGGCGCGATTGCGGTTTTGGGCACCACCACAGTGCCTCCCGCAGCAGACACACGGTTAAGCACGGTATTGAGGTCTGCCCCGCCATTGAGGTATGCTTTTGTGCCATTGTGGCCAGCAGGGGTATAGCCTTCGCCGTAACAAATCGCTCCCCCTACCCCATTGTCACGGTCAGAGAGAAAAATACCCATTTTGATTGGTCCCATGTCCATTTCCGGCATTTCATAATCAAAAATGGTCTGGTAAAAGTTTTTGGCACGGGCAAAATCGGATACCGGGATTTCAACCCAAGAGATGGCGTCTTTAACGAGTTCCATAGCTTAACAGTTTTTGTTAGTGAAAAAGATGTTGGGCAAAGGTCATTTTTTGTTTTAAAATAACAAAACAAAAAGTTTAGTTTTTGTCGAATAATTCTTTTTCTACTTTTGCCGGGAAGCACATCAAACAAACGCCACCCTCCAACCACAAATTAAAATAACATGAATCGAGAAATCCACCAGTGGCACAGCCCACGCCTGAACAAAAACATGGAAATCGCGATGTACGGCCATTTTGGTTTCGCATTGCTGTTGCTGCCCACTGCCGCTGCCGATTATCTGGAATATGAGCGGTTTTTACTGATTGATGTGTTGCAACCCTACATCGAGGCTGGTAAGGTTAAAGTGTTCAGTATCAACAGCATCAACTCGGAAGCTTGGTTGAACAACCGAATGGCGCCACGGCATAAAGCCATCCGCCACCAGCAGTTCAACGGATATGTGGAAAACGAGGTGGTGCCGTTTATCAAGATGCATACAAGTGCCGACACGCCTATTATCACCAGCGGGGCTTCCTTGGGCGCCCTGCATTCTGCAAATATGTTTTTCCGCCGCCCCGACCTCTTTGCGGGCACCATTGCCATGTCGGGCGTGTACGACCTGACCACCTACACGAAGGGCTATTACGACGAGGATGTATATTTCAATTCTCCTTGCCACTACCTGCCCAACTTGAGCGATGAGCATACCCTTAACCTGCTTCGCAGAAGTGGGCATATCCATATCCTGACGGGATCGGGTAATTACGAAGACCCGGATGCTTCGCGCAACCTTGCTGGCATCCTGGCGGGTAAGGGCATTGGCCACGACTTGGATATCTGGGGAGGCGATATGACTCACGATTGGCCTACCTGGCGCGCTATGTTGCCGTATGTAATTGATCAGAAGTTCTAAAGCACATGACAAAAGTCCCCCCAAACATTAAGATCACACTTACTGGCGACCTCGGCAGCGGAAAAAGCGCGGTATCGAGGATTCTGTGCGAACAAACAGGGTTTGAATACATCAGTACGGGCCGTGTGCAACGACAATTGGCGCAAGAACTCGGACTAGACACCCTGGAAATGAACCGGCGCGCTGATACCGACCCTAGCATAGACGAACGGATTGACGGTATTTTCGTGGCCCTCGGAAAAGACCCCAAGGGATATGTCATAGACAGTCGGATGGCCTGGTTTTTCCTGCCCGATTCCTTTAAGGTTTTTCTGCAAACAGAAGTCCATGTAGCCGTGCAGCGGATTTTGAACGATCCCGACCGGAGCAGTGAGCAATACGCCTCCGTGGAAGAAGCCGTGCAAAAAATATTGGCCCGGAAAGCCAGCGAAAATGCACGTTTTTTGGACAAATATGGTGCGGATTGCTCCAATCTCAACAACTTCGACCTGGTCATTGATACGGCCAACCGGACACAAGCAGCGGTAGCCGAGGTGATTTTGAACGTATTGGAAGCCAAGACGGAAGGGCGCGCTTTTGAACGGTTTTGGTGAGGTTTTTAGCCACGAATTGCACGAATTTGCACAAAAAAAATGCTTGAAAATCCGTGCAATTCGTGGCTAAAAATCATGATTTCTTACCCTTAAATACCTTACCCACCTTGACCAGGTTGACGCTCATACCCACCTGTAATGCACCCAACCAAGTCTTGTTCTGATTAAAGGGCGTAACTGGCTGATAACTAGGCGCAAAGCGAACATTAAATTCCACATCCTTTGCCCCAAACGCGGCGCCGATTGCAAATCGCGTTTCCGCACTCACAAAGCCCGAAACCGGTAATCTGGTCTCAAATCCAGTCTCAAGTTTCATCCATTTTGTAAGTTGGTAACGGGGAAATACTCCCAAGGATATCGACGTGCCCTCATAGGTTTGGGACAATAGGGACAATTCGGACCTGAGCGACCATTTTTGGCTAAAATGACGTGTGGCGTAGGCTCCTAAATACAGTTCAGACTTAGGATTGGAAGTCCCGTGTATAGCCCTTCCTCCTCTAACGGTAAAATACTCCGTAAACGGTTGTCGATTGTCCAAGTGAATTGAATTAAAACCTACCCCGCCCCGGACCCCAAATTCCCATTTGGGCTTAGTGGATGGAACAAGGGTAGTTTGGCTGTTAACCATAGGCAGCGCCAAGAGCAACCACAACACGGTGGCTACCCAAAATTTTAATGAATGCATAAGATGAGAAATGGGTATATGAAAAAATACCCGGCCGGGACAGATGCTTGTTAAACGGAGGCCGTGCTTCAAATGCTGCCTACATCCTTGTAATTTTACCTGCCCTAAACATTTTCCCAACCCGCACCCTCCACAGATACAGCCCGGCATGTGGCATCGCGGCGGCCGGGATTCCCAACAAGTGGCTGCCTTTTCCCAAGGCTAAATCATTGTCCCACAACACTTTGCCAGAGAGGTCACAAATTTCAACCCGAAGGTTTTCTGGTTGGGACAGTTGAACCGGGATACTCGAACCCGCTGTGGTCGGATTGGGCTGTGGTGCAAAAACTTGAATGCTTTCAAGCGCGTCTTCTGTTGAAAAAACGAATTGCAGCGGTTGGGCAGCTCCGTCCAAACCGTACACCTCGGGTTGAAGCCTAGATTTTGCAGTCGTTTTAAAAACCTTTGAAAGTTGAATGTGAGTCCTCGATCTGAGGCGCATGCTAAACAAGGTCTCGTCCAGCGAAATCCGGGTGGCAGAAGCGGCCGACCAGCTCAAGGAAACCTGTCCAGGGCGAGGTTGCGCCCAGTTTTCAGTACCAAAATCAGACAACACAGAAGACTCAATCGATTCAATTTCAAGTAATTCCGGGTCAAAACCAAGGCCAAATTGCAGCCCGAGCCAATTGCCCCGCTCAGTGGCGCGAATTGGGACATCCATTGTTTCGCCTGCTTTTAGTTCCAGATTGGGAATCACCAAAAAGTTTGGCGAGCGGCTTTCAGCTGGGTTTGGGGCGTTGGCATTGGGGATGGCAGTATTGTTTACATCGCCGATTTTGACGCCAACAAATTCGAACTCACCTGGATTCCCATTCCAATCTTGCTGGACTATATTCTCTGGAAATATGGATTGGAATGGGTTAAGCGGGTTTGGAAAGGAGAAAGCCTTGTCCACAAAACGCCAGGAGGTATTATTGGGAAAAGTATCATAAACACCCAATATCAGCTTACGGATCTCTACAATATCGAAAGTGGTTACACTTCCGCTCATATTTGCATCTGCAGCAATCATTTTGAAGGGATCGTTTAACGGTTCCAAGGCTAAAATATGTTTGGAAATTAGGACTAAGTCGTAGGTGGTCACCCCATTGAGCTGGTTGTCGTTCTTACTGGAAGAAATTGTAATTTGTGAGCTATGTGGAAGAAGAAAAAACACACCATACCCATCCGAGTCCGAGTAATCAAAAAAAGAATAAGGGGGCGCAAAATTGGCCAACCCATCTACTTGGATACGCACTTCTTCAATTCCATCTTCTAAAGGGGATGTTTTGGCAATAATTTTTAGATTACTGATGGGTTGCTCACATACCCCTAAATTGTCGTATATCGTAACATAGGTTGTACAAGAATCTGTTTTCCCTTCCAAGTCTCTAACCCAAAGTTCAACAGGCCAAGTTGCATACGCTTGAGCACAATTAAAAAACACCAATGGATTAGGCATACCATTGATGTCCAGCGGAAAGCCCATTCCATTTTCTCCACTTTTTCGTACAGAGTAGACCAATTTATCTGAAGGAGTGGCATTATCTGTCGCATTCAAAAGAATATCACTTGCCCATAGCGCAATCATACCTGTTGGAGGTAAAATATTTACTTCAAATGGCGCCACACAAGTCACCACAGGCGGAGCGCAATCCTTCACTTCAAACCCATATTCACAAAACCGCTCTACCCCACCCTGCTCAATGCGCCATTGGATGCGGTGTTTGCCAAGCGGGAATTTTGGCACGGAAAAGTTTGGGCTCGCAATGCCCGTGGTCCATTTTAGGTTGGCAATCACCAAATCTGCAATGCGGTTTATCTCTAAGCCAAAGCGATATTTCATCGAATCCGGCAAGCCCGTTCGATGGTCGAAATCAATCGTGTCGCCCTCTGCATAGTTTGGGCCTAATATATTGTTGTACAGTACTTTACCAGATGGCGGCAAGGCATTGCTTCGGACCACGGTTTCCACCGTATCGTTGCCATCCAGGTCGAGGAACAGCGTGTACTCCACCGACAAATTTTGTCCGCCGCAACTATCGCGGGCCACAATGCTCAGCTCCACGTTTGTTTCTGGAAGGTCAGACAACATCAGCCCGGGGTTCCAAGTGAACGGAGCGGCTTTCCAATACAGAGTATCGTTGGTGGAATAATCGCAATAAAGCGGCATGCCCGACGGACAAGTCGCGTAATACGGACATTGTGCCGTGGCACGGCCCGCCAAAAGGAAAGCGGCGAAAAACAGGAGTTTTTTCATGGCGAGGAGCAGATTGGCCTTAAATGTACGAAGTTTAGGCTTCGACGGTTTACCAACTGGCTTAATACGCCACAATTATGATGCCGGGTGGGGAATCTGTGTCTCCTCCGTGTCATCCGTGTGCCCTTCTCGCAAGATGGAACACGGATGACACGGATGGGACACGGATTTATTTTTTCTTCGCCTTCGGCGCAGCTTTGCTCTTAGGTGCCGCTTTTTTAGCATCAAATGCTCCCGGCAATTCCTTTACGATAATGGCTTTTACATCGGCCAGCGTCAGGCTTGCGGCTTGGTCGGCGGTCATTTTTGCGCCATCTACCGGAGGGAGCTTCAGGTTTTCTTTTTTAAATCGAATGAATGGTCCCCAGCGCCCGTTTTCAAGCGCGATGCCTTCTTCGGGCCAATGCTGGATGTATCGATTGGCTTCTTTTTCCACCTTTTGCTGGATAAGGTCGATTGCCTGCGCTTCGGTAAGTGCGTCGAAATTGATTTTTGGCGGCACGTTGACAAACAAATCCGCCCACTTGATAAATGGCCCAAAACGGCCCTTGCCTTTTGTAATCGGCAAATTCTGGTACTGGCCCAAGGGTCGGTCGGCCTCAAGACGGGCTTTTACCAGTTCCACCGCGCGTTCAAAGTTGGTTTCAAAAGGATCTTCGCCCTTGGGCAGGCTGATGTAAGTACTTCCAAATTTGACGTACGGACCATAGCGGCCCGTGTTCACCTCCAACATTTCACCGTTGAATTCGCCCAGTGCACGCGGGAGCTGGAACGACTCCAGCGCATCTTCCAGGCTGATGGTTTCCATGCTTTGCCCAGGACGGAGGTTGGCGTAGCGAGGAGATTCTTTTTCCGCAAGTTCGTCGCCCGTACCGATTTGAATAACGGGTTTGCCCAGTTTGCTCATACGCACCAAGAGGGTTCGCCCGGAAGCCGGATCGATACCAAGAATACGTTCACCGCTGGCCCGTTCGGCATCCTTGAGCGTTTTCTCCACGTTCTCATGGAACGGTTTGTAAAAACGGTCAATCATGCTCGGCCACTGCAATTTACCCTCCGCTATATGGTCGAATTCGGCCTCCACGCTGGCGGTAAAGCCATAATCCATCACCTTTTTGAAATGCCCTTCCAAAAAGTCCGATACAATCATGCCCATATCGGTCGGGTACAGCACATTTTTGGTGGTACCGGTTATTTCTTTGCCCTTTGTCTTCGACAAAGTGTTGTTTTTCAAGGTGATAATTTGAAAAACACGTTCCTCGCCCTCACGGCTCTCCTTCACCACGTAACCTTTGCTGGTTTCCATGATTTTTGAAATTGTGGGGGCGTAGGTGCTTGGACGGCCAATCCCCAGTTCTTCCAATTTTTTCACCAAACCAGCTTCGGTATATCGCGCTGGAGGACGGGTGAATTTTTCCGTGGCGGTCATTTCATCCAAATCCAGCTTCTGACCCTTGGCAAGCGGGGGGAGCATGTCCTTGGTGTCCTCATCCTCTT
>JALHPW010000237.1 GCA_022842255.1 Saprospiraceae bacterium
TGCGCGCACTTTTGCATCGGCGCCCCTTTTAAAATGGCTCTCCCCATACACGGCGTTTGGGATGTCAATAATCGGGATTTGTCCGCCAGAATTTTCATGGTGCCATTGGCTGTTGATAAACTTACCGGACGGTGGGGAAAAATCGCCCATGACGGGTTTGGCCATAAATTCCGGTTCCGCGATTTTTACGATGCGCATTTTTTGAAGCACCATGGCGCACTTCACCGGATTGGGGGAATCGGGCGTTGTGCTCACCCGGTAAGCTTCCGGGCTTACTACCTGGCGGACGTTGAGGTGTAGTTCCTCCATGGCCGCTTGCTGCTTTTCATAGGCCGTGCCAGGCTTGAATTCAATATATAAATAACCTGTTGGGATGAACGGGGAATCTTCTTCGCCATCCACGATCCAAACGTGCGTCCCCACCGAAACCTCCGGTTTCGCCCGCAAGGCATCCAGTTTTTGATCGATACCACGTGCGGATTTTACCACCTCAAAATCGCGCATATGCTCTTGATCGGCAGCGTTTTTACGCTTTGGCGCGCGTTTCATCCCAGGGTTGTAACGAACGGCAGCCTGGGTTTTGCTTTTGCTCAGATTGATGGTTTCGCCACCAAATTTGAACGTGGCCTTGTTTACTTTTTTTGTTGCCATGGGTTTGATGTATGATGTATGATGTATGATGTATAAACTATGATGTATGAACTATAGTCCAGTTAGGATACCGCACTACTTGTTCATACATCATAGTTCATACATCATAGTTTATCTTACTTTATAAGCCTTATTAACGCGGTCGAGTTCGCGCTTGTTTTCCCGGTCTTTGATGGTTTCGCGTTTATCGAATGATTTTTTGCCTTTGGCCAAGCAAATGGTCAATTTCGCAAAACCCCGCTCGCTAAAAAATATCTTAAACGGCACGATGGTGGAGCCTTTTTCCTTGATGCCGCGCTCGAGTTTGCGCATTTCGGGACGACGAAGCAGCAGTTTGCGATTGCGACGCGGCAGGTGATTGGCGTCTGTTCCATATTTATACTCCGCCACATACAGATTCCGTACCCAAAGCTCCCCTTGGTCAAAAATACAATACGCGTCCGACAGGTTGGCGTTGCCATCCCGGATGCTCTTTACCTCCGTACCCGTGAGCATGATGCCCGCGGTGAATTCCTGTACAAAATGGAATTCATAAATCGCCTTGCGGTTCAGAATCTCAATCTTCGGTTTTTTCTTCTCTTTTGACATGTTTTTAAATCTGTGCAAATGTAGCCCTCCTTCGTTAAAACTATGGCGGGTAAAAATGTGGTCAATTTGATAAATGTGGTCAATGGGTTTGGGTAAGACCTTCCAAAATCACGGAGCAGGCAAATCGAATTTCTTCCTCGGATATCGTAAGCGGGGGTGCTATGCGCAAACTGTGGTCGTTGAACAAAAACCAGTCGGTGATAATTCCTTTACCAATACAATACTGAATCACTGCCTGAACCTTGGCCGCGTTACCCAGATCCACGGCCAACCATAGCCCGGCGCTACGCAATTCCAGGATGTCCGGATGAACCAGTAAACTTCTAAAAAGTGCTTCTTTTTCAGGCACTTGCGCAAGTAAATCGCCTTCCAATAAAATTTCAAGGGTGGCCAAACCCGCCGCAACACAGACCGGATGCCCCCCAAATGTGGTAATATGGCCCAACACAGGGTCGTGTGTTAGCAATTGCATCAACTCGCGGCGGGCCACAAAGGCCCCGAGCGGCATCCCGCCGCCAAACCCTTTGGCCAACAACAAGATATCCGGCACGATATCGTATTGTTCAAAGGCAAAAAGAGTACCCGTCCGACCCATTCCTGCCTGAATTTCATCCAAAATCAACAATGCGCCCGTTTCGTCGCAACGTTTTCGCAGGGCCAACAACCAGGCTGGATCCGGAGGAATGACGCCCGCTTCACCTTGTACCGTTTCTACGATGACCGCGGCCGTTTGGGAATCGATGGTATGCAAATCCGATTCCTGGTTGAAGTCGATATGCCGAATACCTGGCAACAACGGCCGGAACGCCTCGGTAAAATAGGTTGGCCACATCAGGCTGGCGGCCCCTTGGGTGCTGCCGTGATAAGCATTTCTGCAGGCCACAAAATGGGGTCGCCCGGTAGCTCTTTTGGCCAGCTTCATCGCTCCCTCGGCAGCTTCCGTGCCCGAGTTTGTGAAATAAACAGCATCCAAACCCGGAAGGTTTTCGGCAAGCAATTGCGCCAGTTTTACTTGTGGGGAAAGCACAAATTCTCCATAAACCAAGGTGTGCCAATAAGCCTCAAGTTGTTGTTGCACAGCTTGTTGTACACGTGGGTGCCGATGTCCCAACACACTTGGCCCGATTCCTGCAATCAAGTCGAGCCAGCGTTCGCCGTTAGGGGCGTACAGCCAACACCCTTCGGCGCGCTCGATTTCGAGGGCGAGCGGAGCCGGGGAGGTTTGCGCCACATGACGGAAGAAAGCGCTGCGTAGGATGTTGGGATTTTGCATTTGTATCACTATTTTTTTTGAGAACAGTTTTTTACACCCATATTTGCGGGGTCGCGCAAAGTTCGGCTTTGGCGAACAAGCTTCGATGAATAACGTTTAGTAAAACTAATCCATGACTGCTCGTACACTCATCGCCCATGACATTCCCGCGCTCACCGTCGAACAAACGGGGCGCGAAGCATTCCACATGCTCAACGACTACCACGTGAAACACCTCCCGGTGTTGTCCGAAGGTAAATTGGTGGGCTTGCTCTCGGAAGAGGAAATCTTCAACCACAAACTGTCTGACCCGCTCGGCACACACGATTTTTCGGTGCTACCCTTGTTTCAAGTGCTTGAAAATGAGCATGTTTTTGAAATCATTAAAATCATGGGCGACCATCGGCTTACCGTGATTCCGGTAGTGGACAAAGAGGGCAATTACTTGGGTCTGGTACAGCAAAACGACGTACTCCGCTATTTTGCACATACCGCCTCCTTGACCGAACACGGTGCTGTTTTGGTCTTGGAAATGCCACTCCGCGATTATGCGCTTTCCACCATTGCCCGCATTTTTGAAGAAGAACACGTGCGCATCCTCAGTGCGTTTGTTACTTCTGTGCCCAATGTGGAAAAAGTAGAACTGACGCTTAAACTCGACCGGCACGACCTGGCTCGGGCCATTGCCTCCCTCGAACGCCATGAATTTGAAATTAAGGAATCGTATGGCGAAACCGACCGAACCGAACTGCTTCGCGACCGTTATGATGCTTTGATGCATTACCTGAATGTGTAGTGCGAATTTCATATCGTTCTTCCTAAACCATGTGCCCTATCCGCGAAATGAATTTCGCGCTACGTTATGACGCAGACCCTCTGGCATTTAGAAAACATCGATGTGACCCACCTGCTTTGCCCCACCAAGTTGGGCAATGAAGAGCTGATGGCCCAACACAAACATTGTCGCTTCAAAAAAGGCGAAGCCGTCTATGTGCCCCAAGACCTTTCCGATCGTATCTTTTTTATCACAGAAGGTCGGGTCAAAATATCGGTGATGAACGAGGAGGGCAAGGAAATTACCAAGGCTATTTTAGGGCGCGGTGAGGTTTTTGGCGAGCTGGCGGTTTTGGGCGAAACACAGCGCCATGATTTTGCGACAGCACTGGAAGACATGGATACCTGTGTGGTGACGCTCGAAGAATTACGCGGGTTGATGCGCGACCGTTCCGAACTTAATTTGTTCTTTATGCGGATGTTCGGCGGACGACAATTGGAAATGGAACGCCGCTTGGAGTCGCTCGTTTTTCGCGATAGCCGCAGCCGAATTGTAGAATTTTTGGTCAATCTCGCCCGCTCAAAAGGCCAACGGGTAGGTTTTGAATGGGTGGTTCGAAAGCCTGTCACCCACCAAGAAATAGCCAACCTTACCGCCACCAGTCGCCAAACTGTGACCACCACCCTAAACGATTTACGCTACAAAAAACTACTCACCTTCAACCGCTCCCGTTTACTCATAAGGGATTTGGAAAAGCTGACGGAGGAAATTAAATAGCGTTTTTTACATTCAAAAAAATATATAAAACCGCATTTTTGAATAATACTTCCCCATTGCACTAAAAATCAAAGTGCAATGGTCGAAGGTTTAAACACCCTACCTTCGCGCTATGTCGCGCTCGAATAAATACGTTTGCATTCACGGCCACTTTTATCAACCGCCCCGTGAAAATGCCTGGCTAGAAACGGTAGAACAGCAGGAATCCGCCCATCCTTTCCATGACTGGAATACCCGGATCAATCACGAATGTTATGCCCCCAATGCGGCGGCCCGTATTCTGGATCCGGAAGGCTGGATTGTCAAAATCCGAAACAACTACAACCGAATTTCCTGGAACTTCGGTCCCACACTGCTTTCCTGGCTAGAGGAAAATGACCCCGACGCCTATGCCATGCTCATTCGGGCAGATAAACGGAGCCAGGAATTGTTTGGCGGGCACGGCTCGGCCATTGCCCAGGTACACAGCCACCTCATTATGCCGCTGTGCAACGCCCGGGACAAGGTGACGCAAGTTTGCTGGGGAATCCATGATTTTGAACAACGTTTTGGCCGTTATCCGGAGGGAATCTGGTTGGCCGAAACCGCGGTGAACACCGACACCCTGGAGGTGTTGGCTTCACATGGAATTCAATACACCATTCTTGCCCCCCGACAGGCAAAAGCCGTGCGTAAAATACTTGTTGCACCCGCGGCAAGCACAGATACTGAAACCCCACAACCCGCCGATTGGCGCAGTGTGGATGCCGAATCGGTCGATACAAGGAGGCCTTACTGGTGCCTGCTCCCCAGCGGTCGGCGTATCGCCCTGTTTTTCTACCATGGCAAAATAGCCCAGGAAGTAGCCTTTAACGGACTTCTAAACAGTGGAAAGGCATTTTCTGAGCGACTTACTGGAATTTTTGACAACGACGACGAAGCGCAGCTCGCCCACATCGCCACCGACGGCGAAAGTTATGGACACCACCACCTTTACGGGGAAATGGCTTTGGCCGATTGCCTGAATTACGTGGAAAGTAACGACCGGGCCCAACTCACCAACTACGGACAATTCCTGGAACTTCATCCGCCCACTTGGGAGGTTCAAATCCATGAAAATTCTTCTTGGAGTTGTGTGCACGGGGTGGAACGCTGGCGCAGCGATTGTGGCTGTAATTCGGGGAAACCCGGTTGGCACCAGCGCTGGAGAAAGCCTCTTCGCGATACGCTCGACTGGCTTCGCGACCAGCTTGCCCCCATTTTTGAACGCGAAGGCGCCCGGCTGCTTCGCGATCCTTGGGCAGCTCGAAACGATTATATCGAGGTCATGCTCGACCGCTCGGAGGCGACCGTGGAGGCTTTTTTGAAAAAACACGCCCGCCGCGAACTCAGTCTTTTGGAAAAGGTGGTGGTGTTGCGATTGCTTGAAAGTCAACGATTTGCAGTGTTGATGTACACCAGTTGCGGCTGGTTTTTTGACGAAATTTCGGGCATCGAAACCAACCAAATCTTGCAATATGCCCTGCGGGCGATGGATTATACCCTCGACGTGGCCGGACAGGAATTGCATCCGGAATTCACCCGCCGCTTGGCCGCAGCCCCCAGCAATGTGCTGCCCAATGGTGCGGAGAGTTTCCTGAAAAATGTGGTGCCCACCCGCGTCACACTAGAGCGCGTGGCCATGCACTTTGCCGTCGCCTCTTTGTTTGAAGACGATCCGGAGGAACTTGATTTGTTCAACTACACAGCCTCCGTGGAGTTTTTTGAAAAAATTGAGGCCGGAACGCCCCAATTTGTGGCCGGACGCTTGCGCATTCGTTCGCGTTTGAGCCATGCCGAACGCCCCTTTTGTTTCGCGGTGCTTTACCTCGGACAGCAGCATATCATCGGCAATATCAGCGGTGAGATGTTGCGCTCACAGTTTGAGGAAATGTACACCCGTACCAGCCGTGCCTTCCGCGCCGCCAACATGGGGGAAGTCATAGGCGCCTTGCAGGAGTATTTTGGTCCGGAGAAATTCACCTTGTCGAGCCTGTTTGCAGATGAAAAAATCGACATCATCCGCAGCATCACCGATTCGAGCCTGGCCGGTGCAGAGGCGACGTTCCGCAATGTGTTCAATGAGAATTACCAACTTATGGCCGGCATTGAGGAGGCCAAACTTCCCCTGCCAGCAGCCTGGTACAACATTGCTTCCTATATCCTAAACGAGGATTTGTTGAACTTTTTTGAAACCGAGGAAGTGGCCGACACCCGCAACCTACGCCGCATCGCGGCCGATATAGAGCGTTGGCATATCAAACGAACCGACGAAGACACGCTTAATCATGCCATTGGGCAGCGTGTATTCAAGGAAATTGAAAAAATCGGCGTTGATGAATCTTCCTTGCCAAGGGTCCGCTGGCTCGCCGATGTATTGTCCATCGTCAAAGAAATGGGGCTAAAACCCAGCATTTGGCGGAGCCAAAACGTGTTTTACCTGCTCACCAAAGGCCTGCGCAAAGGGCTCTGGGTTTTTGTCAACAAAGAATGGGAAACGGAGTTTGAGCGCCTGGCTGTTTTGTTGAAAGTGCGCTTGAAAAGCACATAGCGATTTACGATTTACGAAGTGGGAATTACGAATGTTTTGATCCGAAGATGGCCTGATTTTAGCTTCCTTCGGATCAAAACATTCGTAATTCCCACTTCGTAAATCGTAAATCTCAGATCCTTATCATTTTCCGCACCGCGCTTCCCGTGGGTGTTTGCAATTTATAATACAAAACACCGGCCGCGCTCAGTCTGCTGAGGTTGATTTCGACCGTGCTCAATCCGGCTGGCCAATCGCTTGATTGGGTCCACAATACTTTTCCAGTAGCGTCCATTACCGACAGTTCTGCGGTACTGGCTTCAGGCAGTTGGAACGTGATGGCCGTTTTATCTTCAAACGGGTTGGGTTGGTTTTGGAACAGCTCGAAGCTGGAAGTGGGGTTGCCAAATCTCAGTTCAATGCGTTGTTTGGCAATGGTGCCGATTGGAGAAACCGCCATTTTGTACCCTTCCGCTCGGGTGATTTCGTCGCTGATGCGAAGCATTTCTCGAATCGAGCCTGCTTTTTGTGCCTTTACCTTTAGGGTGAAACTTGCCTGCCCACCTGTCTCCCAAGCCATGGTAAGTCGAGATTTTTGAGGGAAGAGTGCAAAGTTGTCCTTGCCCATTCCTTCGCCGGGAAGGATTTCCAAAATTTCCAACCCTGCGGTTTCGAGCGTGAATTGACAACCTTGGAGGCGTTCGGAAGCGTTGAATTTTAAGTCAAAAACATCCCCTATTTGAACGTCACGATGCTCCGTATCGAAGTACACTGTGTCTTCAAACCTTTCCTCAGCTGGAGCTTGGAAATTCGGCACCGCGGTGTTATTCACATCGCCCACTT
>JALHPW010000238.1 GCA_022842255.1 Saprospiraceae bacterium
AGTTGGTCATCATACCACCCAACCAACGCTCGGTCACGAAAGGCATCCCAACGCTTTCGGCAGCTTTCTGCACGATTTCGCGGGCTTGCTTTTTGGTGGCGACGAACATGATTTTTTTGCCGCTCTTCGCCATGGCTTTCATGGCAAGCGCAGAACGCTCCAACATGTCGGCCGTGCGGTTGAGGTCAATGATGTGGACGCCCTTGTGCTCCATAAAGATGTACGGAGTCATCTTTGGGTTCCATTTTTTGCGCAAGTGGCCGAAGTGGCAACCGGCGTCGAGGAGTTCCTTGTATGTAGGCTTCTGCATGAGAAGGAAATTTTAAGTGTTGAATCGTTTATTTGGGGATTTGTTGAGGTGTTTATTTGAGCTCGGAGTAACCAAATACACAAATAACCAACTCCACAAATCGCCAAAATTGGCTTATCGTTTAGAGAACTGGAAGTTCTTACGCGCTTTTGGCTTACCGTATTTCTTACGTTCTACGGCGCGGCTGTCGCGTGTGAGGAATTTCCGGACTTTCAACGGTGAGCGGAACTCTTCATTGAGCTTTACCAAGGCACGGCTCAGGCCCATGCGCACGGCTTCCGACTGGCCTTTGTAACCACCACCGCGTACGTTCACTTTCAAATCGTACGCATTTTCGATGCCTACCACTACAAAAGGATCGGTCACGTTGTGTTGCACGTGCATTTGTGGGAAGTATTCACGGTAGTCTTTGCCGTTTACCGTGATTTTGCCTTCTCCTTTCATCAAATAAACGCGGGCTACTGCGGTTTTCCGACGGCCCACGGCATTTATCATTTCCATGTTACGAATGATGAATTATGAATGATAAATGATGAATGATAAATCAGGAATGATGAATGATGAATTAGCTTATCTCGCTTTAATGCATCATTTATCATTCATCATTCATCACTTATCATTAAAGGTTAGTGGTTCTGGTTTTTGTGCGTGGTGTGGGTGCTTGTCGCCAGCGTACACAAACAATTTCTTGTACATAGCGCGGCCCAATTTGGTTTTGGGCAACATGCCTTTCACCGCGATTTCCACGATGCGCTCCGGGAATTTGGTGCGCATCACGTCTGCCACCACCACTTTCAAACCACCTGGGTGGTGCGAGTGGTGCTTGTATTCTTTCAGGTCCCATTTTTTACCGGTGAAGCGAATCTTCTCGGCGTTGATCACGATCACGTAATCGCCAGTATCGGCATGGGGCGTGTAAGACGGCTTGTTCTTTCCGCGCAAGATGGAGGCGATTTCAGCGCACATACGACCCGTGACTTGGTTTTCAGCGTCGATGATGTACCACTTGTGCTCCGCTTTTTCTTTGCTGACGGAAACCGTCCGATAGCTCAGTGTATCCATTTTTTGATAAAATTTGTAAAATTTGAATGGATTTGCGATTTTGGAATTACGATTTACGAATTGCGATTTTTTTGATTCGAAGTAGGCAAGAATCAGCTCTCTTTTCGGATCAAAAAAATCGTAATTCGTAAATCCAAAATCGTAAATCAAACCGCTCCTTTTCTCAAAGAGGGCGCAAATGTAAAACGAGCCAAAGCGCTGTGCAAGGCTGGGTGAAAAGTTTTTTCAGCGAATACACCTAACTCATTGATAATCAGGCGAAATATTGCCTAATTATTTTTTGTTGGTAAAATGCTTGAGCGGGTTTTTTGGTGAAAATCAATGATTTGTGCGGGATAACCTCTCAAAACGTGATTTGAAAATAAAGCGCCTAGCCATTTGAACAAGGCTTGACTATTCCAGGTGCAATACCCGCCCGGCCGACTGGCCGCTAGCACCTTGAATTTGAAGGAACAGCACAGCCTGCCTCCGTAACGCAGAGAGGTCTATCTGGCTTTGTACCGTGGTAACTTTGAGCCGTTCGAGCTCGCGCCCTTGCGCATCCAGGATGCGAAGCATGGCAGGGATTTCACTAGCTGGAATTTCGAGGTTAACCTCACCGGAACTCGGGTTTGGGAAAACATGCAATGCTTGTTGTAAGTAGTTTGGCTCATGGGTAGGCACCGTCACGCTGTCGCAAAAAACAGCCTCCACAGTGCTGTATAACACTTGATTGTTGGTCCGAAAACACTGCAAATCGCAGCGTACATCCGTGAGCTGTATATTGGCAAAAGCACCGAACAACCCCCGATTGGAACCTATCCCTTCAATCCAAAAATAATCATTGAAAGGGTCAAATGGATTGGGTTTGAAGACGAAGGTTCGGCGCCAGGTTCCATTGTCCAATTGAATGGAATCTACGGCTTCCACCACATTGGGTTTAGGTTTCCAATGCAGGGTATCCCCAATTTCCAGGTCGAAATCATACAATAAATGATACTCGTTCAGCGGCAGCGAATCACTTTCAATCCAGATTGAGAATGGGCTGGGGTCGGCCGTCAGTCTGGTAAAGTAGACTTTTTTGTACGGAACACTTTGGTCTAAAAGCCCAATAAGCCGGAAAGGCTCGTGAATGATTTCGTTGTGAGGGTCGGGGCAAATGACGCTGTTGTAGGTATTTCTGAAATAGACTTTTTTGCCCTGTCCCACGCCAAAAATGACCGAATCGCCCTCAATTTTGTATTGATAACCTCGATAACCGCACCAACCGCCGTCTTGTTCACTCCATATGGAAGTGCCCACATTAGGGAAGCCAAAGTAGTTGGGGTCAAAATCCAACTGACAATCCATTTGTGGGTACGCTTCGTCTCGGTAACAGCCTAGACTATATTGAATCTCCGTGATGGGCGACTCGTCGTCCCAATATATAAGGTGTGTTCCACCAAGACGTTCATAGATGCGGGTATTTAAATAAAGTGTGTCTCCATCGGGCCAAAAGGGATAATTCGTGAGTTTTAAATCCTGAAATCGAATGGGGATCCCGTTCCAGACGGTGTCGCCTGTATTCAGTACAAGCCCACGGTCATACGCGCTGTTCGTCAAGTCAAACGTGTCGCCCGCCATCCGGTTAAAATCATACAGTAACTTGAATGCGGCGCCTTGCCAAAGAAAAACCGAGTCGTTTCGGGCAAAAAAGTATCGGAATCCTTCATCAAACGGCCCAGAGGGCCAGCCTAAGTGGTAGCCAAACACATGGATCTTCGCACAGGCTTGTCCGCCGATAACCTCCGTGCCAACGTTTTCAAGGAATTCTTGACCGGGGCCGTTCAAACTTTCATAGCCATACCCCCAAGTTGCTCCGGACGGAAACCAGGTTGTGGTGTTTTGAGCAGACAGAGGATTTGTGTGAAATACGCTGCAAAACAGCCATACGAAGGAAAGATGTTTCATAAAAGTTGGGTTTGTTTCACACAAAACTAACCCAATGCACGGAGCACTCGCGGTCAAAATGGTTGTTTGACGAATTTGAGCAGAAGACGGCTGCGGCTTTTCTTTGCGGGGCTGATTTGGTAAACCCACCTACATTCGCACAAAAATAAGTACCATGCCCTACAACCCGGCACTCGACGACAAACTCCAAAACATCACCCTGAAATGGTCTGGCATTGAACGTAAAAAGATGTTTGGCGGCACGGGCTATCTGTTGAATGGCAACATGGTGGCTGGGGCCTACCGTGATTTGCTGGTGCTGCGTGTGGGTAAAGACCAGGAGTTGGATTTGCTAGCGCAGCCTTGGTGCCGACCGATGGACATTACTGGCAAGCCGATGAAAGGTTGGCTTTTTGTGGAGGCCGATGCATGGGACCATGAACAGCAATTGGCCGACTTGCTGGAGCAAGCAAGGTCATTTGTGGGCGCCTTGCCGCCGAAATGAATTTAAAGATCGGCTTTTTGCACAATTTTTAAACCCTTTCCCCACGGATGGGTTTCTTATTTTTGGCCGGAATATTTGCCCCCCAAGCCCAATCAAAAGCCAAAACTATCTGTAAATGAAGCACCTATTTTCGTTTGTCCTAAGCGCCCTGTTTCTCTTTTCTTGCGGAAAATCTGACAAAAACGCAGCGCCACCTGCCCCCAAAGGCGCTTCCCTCAGCGTGAGCGCCGTAGAAGGTTTTGTGGCGAAACCAAGCACCCTCACCGAACGGGTTACTGCCAGCGGCAACCTCGTGCCCGCTGAGGAAACAGAACTCCACCCGGAAGCCTCCGGCCGTGTGGTGAACCTCAACCTGCCAGAAGGCCGCTTGGTGCGCAAGGGCGATTTGCTGCTCAAAATCTTTGATGAAGACCTGAAAACCCAGCTCCGCAAACTCGAAACCCAGCTCAAACAAGCGGAAATCACCGAACAACGCCTCGCAGAATTGCTCAAGGTGAAAGGCGTGAGTCAGCAGGAATATGACCTGGCCGTGCTGCAGACCCAAACCTATAAGGCCGACATCGAACTGCTGCGCGTCAACCTGAGCAAGACCGAACTCCGGGCACCTTATGATGGTATCCTTGGTTTGCGGCGCATCAGCCCAGGGGCCTACGTCACGCCCGCCACAGCCATTACCACCCTGCGCTCGGCTTCCGCCCTGAAACTCGATTTTGCCGTACCCGAAAAATACAGCCAACAACTCCGCATCGGTCAGCCGCTCGAATTTAAAGTAGAGGGCAGCACCGCCACCCACCGCGCCACGGTGCAAGCCACCGAACAACGCATCTCGGAAGGTTCCCGCGATTTGCAGGTGCGCGCCGTCGTGGCCGAAAGCCGCGGGCTTTTGCCTGGCGCTTTTGCCGAAGTCAGCCTCGCACTAGGCAACAACACCTCCGCGTTGCTCATTCCAAACCAGGCGATTATCCCACAGGCACGCGACAAAAAAGTAATCCTGAGCAAAAATGGGAAAGCGACTTTTGTGACCGTCAAAACGGGGGTCCGCCAAGCCGGCATGATTGAAATCACAGAAGGTATCTCGGCAGGCGATACGGTTTGTACCACCGGGATGCTATTCTTGCGCCCAGATTCAGGTGTTACGTTTTCAAAGATTGAGTAAGTTTTATTGACTATCCGAATATTGTACAGTCTTAGTTCTCGGAGGAATAGCCCTGGTTTTTAGACCGGGGATGTGAGGGATATTGGGAGATGTAGGGCTTTAGCCCTTGTTTTAAAGGGCTAAAGCCCTGACTTACATTTGTTCCTTTTCGATCCCCGGCCTGAAGACCGGGGCAATTTCACCACCACTGTACAATTGGAGGATAGTCAAATTTTCCCAGTCCGTGAGCAAAAACAGGAATTTCATATTGACGGCACTCGCGATTCTTGCGACGGCAGGAATATTTGCTTTTAACCAAAAACAAAAAAGCATCGACGACCGCTTTGTTGCCTACCTCGTGGATGCAAGCAAACAGGACCTAAAACTTTACTGGAAAAACGAGCACGGCGAAATTTTTGAGCAGATTTCCAATTTGAAGAACTGGCTGGACCAACGCCATAAAAAACTGGTGTTTGCCATGAACGGTGGCATGTACAAACCAGACCACTCGCCGCAAGGACTTTTTATTGAAAATCAAAAAACAGTAGCACCTTTAGACACGGCCAATGGAAGCGGGAACTTCTACTTAAAGCCCAATGGCGTGTTTTATATTACGGTTGACAATTTGCCGGCAGTTTGTACCACCGCTGATTTTATCGACCGTGGCAACATTCAATATGCCACACAGTCAGGTCCTATGCTGGTAGTGAACGGACAAATCCATTCGGCATTTAAAAAAGGCTCAAGCAATTTAAATATTCGAAACGGGGTTGGGATTTTGCCGGATAATAGGGTCATTTTTGCGATGTCAAAAAAGGAGATAAACTTTTACGACTTTGCGGAGTATTTCAAAAACATGGGTTGCCAAAACGCTTTGTACCTGGATGGGCTGGTCTCCCGGACCTATTTGCCCGAACAAAATTGGATACAAACGGACGGTAATTTTGGGGTCATCATTGGGGTGACGACTGACCAAAAATGAAACAAGCCACTTTCCATTGGGTATATCTGCTGGGTTACTTGTTACTTTGAACTTGAAAACCTCTTACTTGGGACTATGATAAGCACCTATTTTCAAGCAGAAAAACTGGGCGGTCAAATCGCGCTGGCCGTAGGCATTTTGGCCTGTTCAATCGGCGGTGGGGTCATGCTGGGGGCGGGTGCACCTTTTTATACGGGCCTTGCTATCCCCTTGGTTATCATTGGTTTTGTGCAAATCATGGTGGGCGCTACCGTAGCACGTCGAAGCGATTATCAGGCAGAGGACCTGGAAAAATTATTCAAAAACTCCCCCCAAGAGTTCCGCGAACAGGAAAGCAAACGTATGGAACTCATCCTGCGGAACTTTATCCGGATTAAATGGGTAGAAGTTGCTTTCATTGTGGTCGGTTTGGCCATCATCCTGTTGAATCAGGAAACCAATTTTACCAAAGGATTGGGTGCCGGATTGTTTGCACAAGGCGCCATTATGTTATTATTCGATTTCTTTGCGGAAAAAAGGGGAAAGGAATACGCGGCGTTTGTCAACAACCAATGACGCAGTCACCGATTAACCAAGTCAACCGTTCATGTACCTAAGCAACCGTTTTTTCTGGCTTTTTGGCTTATCGGCGGCCTTGTTTGCCATCGCCTACCCTTTTGGCTGGCTGTTCCCATTGGCGCAAACGGTATTTGTTGGGTGCTTGGGGCTTGCAATCACGGATTGGATGTTGTTGTTTCTACAAAAACCCAAAGTGGTTTGTCGGCGAGAACTAAACCCCGTTTTTTCCCTTTCCGACCCGAACACCGTCCGCTTGTTTGTAGATAATGCGGGTAATCTCCACTACAAACTCAGTATCGCCGACGAGATTCCGGTTCAATTTCAAAAGCGCGATTTTGAGGTGAAAATCGCTTTGTCGCCAGGACAAGCTTACCTCGCGGAAAACAAGTTGGTGCCCCTTACCCGCGGGGTCTATTCCTTTGGCAATATCAATGTGTTCGTGTCCACCCGACTTGGGCTAGTGGAACGCAGGCTCATTTTTGAACAACCGCAGGATGTGGATGTGTACCCCAGCATCATCCAGATGAAACAGTACGAGCTCCGGGCCATGCGCCACATTGCCCACGATACGGGCATCAAAAAGATGCGGCGAATCGGCCACTCCTACGAGTTCGAGCAAATCAAAAACTACGTGCAGGGCGATGATTTTCGCAGCATCAACTGGAAAGCCAGTAGCCGCCGCGCTACCCTGATGGTGAATCAGTATGAGGACGAACGCAGTCAGCAGGTCTATTGTATTGTGGACAAAAGTCGGGCCATGCGCATGCCGTTTGAGGGCTTGAGTTTGATGGATTATGCCATCAATACCTCCTTGGCCATCAGCAATATCATCCTGAAAAAGCAGGATAAAGCCGGGTTGCTCACCTTCTCCGACGTAATGGGCGCCACCATCAAAGCGGAGCGGGATACCGGCCAACTCAACCGAATCCTCGAAAGCCTTTACCGAGAAAA
>JALHPW010000239.1 GCA_022842255.1 Saprospiraceae bacterium
CGGTGGTGGCGCGTTTATCCGCCGGAAGGCCCAATACCAGGTCGATGCCGTAATCAAGCCAAGGCTTGTCATCCAGGTAAGGTTGCAGCAACTGACGCATGGTAGTGCCCTGTTTCAATCCTGAAGTATCAAATTGAAGTTGGTGGAAATAGGTTTCCTGAACAATATCCCGAATACGCGTGGCACAGTTGTCGTAGAAAAAATCGTATTTGTAATAACGGTTTTCCTCCTTGTGGTTTTCCTGCAACAGGTCAAAAAGCCGTTGTTTTTGCGCCTGATTCATGGCAAACACCTGCTCTTGCATGGGGCGCCGATCTTGTAGGTTCCCGTATTCAAAACTTCGGTAACTTTCTACGTCGAGGTTGTAGAGCAGTTTCCCCCGACAAAATTTGAGCAAAAAGTTGGGCTGTTCAAACTCAAAGGTGCCATAATTGTAACAGCGATCGAAGCGGGTTACGGGATCCTTTACCCGGATAGCGCTGTGGCCAAAGGTGCTGTAGACAAACTCCCCGGGCACCACCGTCATCAGGCTGATTTGGGCGGAATCGGAGAGGGTTTGGGAGGTTCCAGCGAACTGGAAACAAAGCAAGGCAAGTAAGAAGAGTTGTCTCATGCGGCATGATTTTGCAGGGCGAATATCGAAGATTTGTCTACATTCCTTGCATAGCCGTCCAAGCCCAGCCCAGCACCAACGCTGCCAGTTTCCACACCAACCAGATCAATACGATAAAAAGCGCAAAAAACAGCAGCCCCAGGAAGGCTACAGAGCGGGTTGCGTTGGGCTTTATCGTTCCGTCCGCATAATATTTTTTCAATAAATTCACGTTTCGGCGGTTGGCCTTGAAGCCAAAATCAAACAAATCGCCCACCACGGGCACGATGCCCACCACCGCATCCAACACGTAGTTGAAAAGCATCCGAATCATCAACCACGGGCTCGCCCCTTTTTTCACCATGGTGCGCATGAGGAAGCCAGAGACCACAAAACCGGCCATGTCGCCCACATACGGAATGAGGCCAACAATTCCGTCCAGCCCAAAGCGCCAACTGGTGCCAGGAATGCGAAACTGATTGTCCATCAACTTGGAAAGCGCCTCCAAGCGCGCAAGCTCTGGGTCGTGGGGAATTGTGTTTTCCGTTTGTTGTTCGTTCATGGTTACTTAATAAGGTTTATTGGGTTTATGGGGTTGATAGGGTTTATGATTGCGCTCAAAAGGCAGGTATCCGCCTTTCAAGATTTCAATTATAAACCCTATCAACCCCATAAACCCCATCAACAATTGACCTACTGTACCTTAAGCAATTGCCCAATCTTGATATCACTATTGGACAAGTTATTGATTTGCTTGAGCCGGTCGACGGTGAGGCCGTAATCGCGGGAAAGTTTGTACAAGGTGTCGCCCTTCACCACCCGGTGGTAGCCACGTGGGGCTGGTTGATCTTTGTCTGCCGGGTCTTCGTACGCTGGCTTGCCCGGTTTGGTGCTCGGGCTTGGGTCCTCGTCGTAAGGGCGGTCAGTGGTGGTTGCAGGCGGTTTGTTGGTAGGCTTTGTGGTAGGCTTGCTTGGGGTTTCGGAGTCGGTTTTGGGTTTGTCGGTCGTAGTTGAGCCTCCAGGTCCGATTTCAAAATCCAGTTCGCCGTCTTCCACTACCGGACTGGAATCTGGTTTAGGTTTGCTACCCGGCCAATCGGTGGGTTTGGTAGGCGTATCGTTGGATTCTTCCTTGATTTTGATGGGGCGTTTGTTTTTGCCCCGAATCCGAACCACTTCATTGGTTTCAGGCTCTTGTCCGCGACGCAACCCATTCATTTCCAGCAATTTTTCTAATCGAATACCATACACCTGTGCAATATCAAACATCGTTTGCCCTTCCCGAACGGTGTGTTCCGTTGAGCGACCATGCCATTTCTCGGCTTTGCATTGGATAAAGATGCGGGTATTGGGTTTGAGTTTCACCCCGGGCGGATAGCCACGGTCGTTGTAATCGACTACCTTTTGGGTGTTCAAACGGAAGGCGCGCGCCACGTCTTCCAAGGTTTCACCTTCGCGGGAAGCCACCACTTTTACATCGTTCACGCGACCGATACGACCCGTTGCCTCGGCTTTTTGACCAGGGGCATTGGGGCCCACGGGTGTGGCAGGGTTCCCTTGGCCGCCACCGCCCTCCGTAGGAAAGGTGTTGGGCCGGGAGCCTGGGGAATCGTATTCATACAGTTTATAGCGCTCGATGAGACCAATGAGCTTGTCGGCATAATCCGGGGCCGTAGCATAACCAGCCGATTGCAAACCGCGGGCCCAAGCTTTGTAATCGGTACGGTCAAGGTTGAACAAAAATCCGTAACGGGTCGATTTACGCGGGTCGCGCAGGAACTGACCATGATCCACAAAACTCTCCTCCACCGATTCGTAGCTCCGGAAACACGATTCAATGATATTGCCGTCCTTGTCGCGGTCGTCGTCCTTTTTCTTGTAGGTTTTGCCATTCCAGTTGCCGCCACATTTCACCCCAAAGTGGTTTTTGGCCGCTGTAGCCAAGTCGCTGGTACCCGCGGCGCTTTCCAAAACGCCCTGCGCCAGCACGATACTGGCTGGCACCCCAATCCGGTCCATGGAGAGCACTGCTGCCCGGCTGTATTTGGTGATATAATCGAGGTTGCGGTCCTTGGTGCTGTATTCGGCAGGAGCAATAACCGTTTTGTCGAGCCCCGAATCAGTGCCTTTTTGGGATTTGCTGGAGCTGGTCTTTCGCAGGGTATCGCAACTTTGTGCAAGCAGGGCTGCCAAAAGAGTGAAAAGGAATATGTTTCTCATGTTGTGCAAATTGAATATTGGGATATTAGTTAATGGTACACGGTGTACGGTTGACGGTTCACGGCTAATTGCCAATGGTCAACAGTCAACGGCGTAAAAGTAAACGCCTTTCGGAAAAATACAGTACGCAGACTGCGCTCAAAAAACATTGGGAATCAAAGCTTACCGGAGTTTATCGCTGTATTGGCTTTCCCAAAAACCTGGTTGAACACCTGATTTTCCTCGGGAAAAACCGCCGCAAACCTTTCTGGAAAGGTGAAATAATGGTGCAGAGCCACTGGAAGTGCATCTACCCCGGCCAAACCAATTACCGATTCCACGTGCGAACGAGGCATTCCGCTGGCCGCTTCCAATTTTTCCCAGACCGTTTCTTCCGAAAAAACGGGCCAAGCCTCCCCGGGATATTTCAACACAAAAGCTTTGGCATATTCGTGCATCGCCACATTGTACCATTGCGTGGGCTTCACAAACCCCAACATCACTTGTTCTGCCGCAAACAACAGACAACCATCTGTTTCATGCAGTTCCGAAGCATGGTCATAAGGGTGCTCAGGGGTAGGGAAAGGCCTTGGGAAAACGATGACCTTTTCAAACTTGTCAAACAAAAACTGTTCGCGGTGAAACGTAAGGATCACGGCCTGCGCCGCAATGGCCAACTGTACATCTGGCGGCAGTGAATCTTCGGGGAACGCGAGGGGTTCCCAATCGGTGCCCATGGTGAACAAAGCTGTCCGGCCTCGAAAACGACGCTGTTCGGCCACCGACAACCTCCGATAAAACCCACAACAACGCTCCAAAAAGGCCCGCAATTCTGCACTTAGCTCAGGCGGGTTGCGCGTGTACCACCACCAGTTGATTTGAGGGGAGAGGATGAAAATCAGCGCTGAAATGACCAAAAACGGCACAAAATAGATGGAATACTTTTCATCTACCGCCCAGGCCAGACCGAGGAATACCGCACCGATAAGCGCAAATGGGGCTAGGAGTTTGTTGGCGAACATATATTGAACTTGTTGACAAAAGTAATTGGCACGTTGAAATTATTATGCTGAAAACGTCAACTTCCACCCCTCCTCAATAGCCCGCTTGGCATCCAACTCCCCCGCCGCTTTGGCCCCGCCGATGAGGTGCACATGGAGTCCGGCGGCCAGCAGCGGCGCGTACAAATCGCGCATGGATTCTTGGCCGGCGCAGACGATAACATTTTCCACCTCAAGCAGTTGTGACTTTCCTTTCACAGTGATGTGCAGGCCCGCATCGTCAATTTTTTGGTATTCCACCTCGTTCCACATTTGTACATGGCGACTTTTCAGCGTGAGTCGGTGTGCCCAGCCGGTGGTTTTACCCAGGCGTTCGCCCACCTTGCCTTTCGAGCGCTGGAGCAGCCAAACCTGGCGCGGCGGATGCTCAGGTTGAGACTTGGTGATGCCCCCCCGGTTTTTATAGTTTTCGTCAATGCCCCATTCGTGTTGGTAGGTGGTAATCGGTTGATTGGTTGATTGGTGATTGGTTAGGAAGACCGCCACGTCAAATCCAATCCCGCCTGCACCAATAATGGCCACAGTTTTCCCCACCGGTTTTTTGTGCAGTAAAACATCGATGTAAGACAATACCTTGGGGTGATCGATGCCTTCTATTTTTGGGTTTCGCGGTAAAACACCGGTGGCCACCACCACTTCGGTAAAATTATTTTGGATCAAAAAATTGGCGTCCACGCGGGTGTTGAGGTGCAATACAACGCCGTTTTTTTCAATCATTTTGCCAAAATACCGCAAGGTTTCGTGGAATTCTTCCTTGCCCGGGATACGTTTTGCCATGTTGAACTGCCCACCAATCTCGCCCGATGCCTCAAACAAATGTACCTCCCTACCCATAGCAGCCAACTCGGTAGCCGCCGAAAGCCCCGCAGGACCCGCGCCAACCACCGCAACTTTAGTGTTATTGGTAGATTGGTTATTGGTTATTGGTGAACCAGTATCCGTCCACCGTGAACCGTCCACCGTGAACCGTCCACCGTCCACCGTAGATTCCTTGCAAGCACGAGGATTAACCAGACAAGAAGCCGTTTTACCCTTAAAAATATGGTCGAGGCAGGCCTGATTACAGGCGATACAGGTATTGATTTCGTCGGCCCGAGCCGTTTGGGCCTTGCGTACAAAATCCGGGTCGGCGAGAAATGGGCGCGCCATGGAAACCATGTTGGCATATCCTTCCCGCAGGATTTCTTCGGCTTTTTCGGGTGTGTTGATTCGGTTGGTAGCGATGAGCGGGATTTGGAGTTTGCCCATCAATCGTTTCGTCACCCACGCATAGGCGCCGCGTGGCACGAGGGTGGCGATGGTTGGCACGCGAGCCTCATGCCAACCGATGCCGGTATTGATCATCGTTGCACCGGCGGCCTCGATAGCGAGTGCCAGTTCCTCCACTTCTTCCCAGGTTGAACCCTCCTCTACTAGGTCGAGCATTGAAACCCGGAAAATAACGATGAAGTCTTTGCCTGCCTTTTCGCGCACTTTTCGCATGATTTCCAGCGGAAACCGCATTCGCCCCTGCCAATCCCCGCCCCATTCGTCGCGGCGATGATTGGTGCGGGGTGCGATAAACTGATTGATCAAATACCCTTCGCTGCCCATGATTTCCACCCCGTCGTAGCCCGCTTCGCGGGAAAGCGCGGCCGCGTTGGCAAAGTCTTCAATCGTGGCGCGGATAAGTCGCCTGCTCATTTCCCAGGGTCTAAACGGCGAAATCGGGGCCTTCAAAGCAGAGGGCGCCACCAAAAACGGGTGCATCCCATAGCGGCCCGCATGGAGGATTTGCATACAGATTTTCCCACCCTCAGCGTGCACGGCCTGTGTGACATTCCGGTGCTTGGCAACTTCCCCGCGCGAGGTCATTTTGGCCCCAAAGGACGCCAACCATCCTTGACGGTTCGGGGCAATCCCGCCTGTAACCATGAGCCCTACCCCACCACGGGCACGGGCAGCAAAGTAGGCTGCCAAGGCCTGTAAATTGTCTTTTTTCTCCTCCAAGCCGGTGTGCATGGACCCCATGAGCACACGATTTGGCAGGGTGGTGAACCCCAAATCAAGTGGGGTAAAAAGCTGGGGGTATGGTGTATGCATGGCGCGTGAGTTTGGTCAAGATGCCAAGGATATTGGGATATTGGGATATTGGGATATTGGGATATTGGGATATTGGGATATTGGGATATTGGGATATTGGGATATTGGGATATTGGGATATTTTCTCGCAATATTCTGACAATCAAAAGAATTTCCCAATATCTAAATATCCCAACATCTGGCAACAAAAAAGGCGAAACGCCTACGTTTCAGCAGGTCGCTTCGCCTTTATATTTAGCAGTAAAAAGCTCAGTTTCAGTAAGTTGAAAACACCGAACTATTTCCAATCGTCGTCGATATCGTCTTCGTCTTTCGCCTTGGATTCTGGCTGGTCGTCGTCGGTCGCTTCAACGTTCTTTTTGGCCTCAAACTTTGGCTTGTCGTCGTCGTCGCCACCATGGTCATCGTCGTCGTCCATATCGCGGTTTTGAGCCTCCCATTCTGCCTGACGACGATCGAATTCTTCGTAGTCAAACTCTGGCATCAATTCCGTTTTGACGTGGCTCACCACTTCGTTGAGGGAAGCGACAAAGCGGTTAAAATCTTCCTTGTAGAGGAAAAGTTTGTGGCGCTTGTAGCCAAAACCGTCTTCACGACGTGTGCTTTCGGTAATGGTGATGAAATAATCATCGCCACGTGTCTTTTTCACGTCGAAGAAATAAGTGCGACGTTTTCCGGCGCGAACGCGTTTGGAAAATACGCTCTCGTCTTCAAAACGGTCGCCACCGCCGCCGCCGTAACCACCACCACGGTCGTTGCCGCCACGGAAACCGCCGCCGCCGCCATAACCGCCACGATCGTTGCCGCCACGGAAACCACCGCCGCCGCCATAACCGCCACGGTCGTTGCCACCACGGAAGCCGCCGCCACCACCGTAACCGCCGCGGTCGCCGCCACTACGTTCGCGGAAACCGCCGCCGTAACCGCCACGATCTCCACCTCGGTCGCCATATCCGCCACGGTCGCGGTCGCGGTCCCGATTGTCATTGTCTCTCCGTTGAAAATTCCCGTATTCCACCTTCAGAATGTTTCGTGAAAAAATTTTTTTGTTAAAATATGTCCCTCCTTCGCCTTAAACGCTATGGCGGGTTAAGCAGCAAAGGTAGATTTTACCCGGAAACAAGTGCATCGTTTTTAAAAAAATTGTCGCAAAGTCAAAATACAACAAAATCCGCTATTTTTTGACAATTGTCGGGCGCAACCTGCCAAAAGAAGAAATGTTTGCGAAAAGCGGTCGTTTGTCTCTGCCAATCTGTCAAAATCAACTTCTTTTCCTTGCATGGAACGAAATGTGCAGGCCAGCCAATCGGCGCACAACCAAACGATTATCTTTGCGGCTTTACCCGCCGTATCCTTGGCAAAGGCGGGTACTCAATTGACCACATTCACTCAATTGACCACATTGACCTAATTCATCACATTGACCACATTATAAATAGATGTTCGGATTCTTAAAAAAAAATACTCGGCACCAAG
>JALHPW010000240.1 GCA_022842255.1 Saprospiraceae bacterium
CCCGGAGGACGAGCGCGCGTTTTTTGAAAAATTTCCCCATCTCGAACCTGCAAGAGGGATGGCCATTGAAGAGGAGCTGGGCAAAAGCATGGATACGCTTTCCTCCTTCATCCTCCACAGCCCGGAGGAACGTTACCTACATTTGTTACAAACCCGCCCTGACTTGTTGGACCGCGTACCGCAATACCAATTGGCAAGTTACCTGGGGGTCACGCCAGAGTCCTTGAGCAGGATCCGGAAACGAATCATGATCAAATAAGGCCCAATCATCGCTAGTCGGGGCATAATTGACCGGGTGACTGGCAGTCGCCCGGTCAATTATGCCCCGAAGCACCCAAAATTATTTTTCCACTGCTGCACTTCTTATCTTAAGTCAACGAACGCTTGGTTGGCGGGCCAGACCTTTGCATCAAATTAAACAATGTAGTACAATGACTTCAACGATGCAAGCAGCCGTATATACGCGTTACGGTGCCCCAGAGGTGCTCCAGGTAAAATCCCTGAGCAAGCCCAATCCAAAAGACAACGAAATCCTTGTAAAAATCCATGCAAGCGCCGTTACCTCCGGCGATTGCCGATTGCGTCGGGCAGACCCTTTTGCGGTGCGTTTGCTCTTTGGTTTGTTCAAGCCGAAGAAAAACGTTTTAGGAGGGGTGTTTTCGGGTGTGGTGGCGGCTGTGGGTAAAAACGTGCGCAAATTCAAGGTCGGGGACGAGGTTTTTGGCTCCAGTTATCCCAATTTTGGTGCGTATGCCGAATTTGTAAGCCTTCCAGCATCTGCACCATTGGCCATAAAACCGCAAAATATCAGTCTCGAAGAGGCTGCCGCAATTCCCTTTGGCGGCATGACCGCCTTCCATTTTTTACAAAAAGCCAATATCCAAGCCGGGCAAAAGGTACTGATTTATGGGGCTTCGGGAGCGGTAGGCTCTGCAGCGGTACAAATTGCCAAATATTACGGGGCACACGTGACCGGGGTTTGCAGCACCGCGAATGTTGAATTGGTAAAATCACTGGGCGCCGATGCGGTAATCGACTACACCCAAGCCGACTTTGCAGAGAAAGCCGGACAATTCGATGTGGTGTATGAAACCGTAAACAAAGCCCCTGTTTCATCTTGTGTCAAAGCATTGAAGCCCGGCGGACTCCTCATACTTGGCGCCTCCATGGTTTCAGAGATGCTTCAGGGCGCTTGGGTCTCCATGACTGGGAATATAAAAGTCCTTTCCGGGGTAATCGTTGAAACGTCCGAAGCGCTTGACTTTTTGAAAAAGCTATTGGAAAACGGGCAATTTCGAGCGGTTATAGACCAACAATTCACCTTGGGCGACATTGCCAAAGCGCACGATTATGTGGACAAAGGGCATAAAAAAGGAAATGTAATCGTCCGTGTGATTTAAAAATTTGACTTTCCAACAACAAAACTGCCCGGCAACGAATCAATCGCGCCGGGCAGTTTCATGTATTCAACATTTAGCCAAAAGGCTTCCGTTTATGGGTTTGGTTCGCACAACTTGTTGGCTGCGCGCTCGCCCGAAGGGATAGGCCAAATGTAAGCCGTAGAAGAGGCATCAATAGCTGCGATATTGGATTTGCCAGGCAATGGGCTCAGCAAACGCTGGCAATCCTGGTTGCGGAAACCTTCCCCAAGCAACTCGATGCGGCGCTCAGTCAGGATTTGGGCAATCAAGGCATCTGCAGAGGCAAAACCAGCCAGATCGTACACGGTAGCAGCATCCGAACGGCCGTGTACTGCATTGAGCAGGTCCACAGAACGCTGGCTCAAACCGTTTACACGAGCTTCTGCCTCAGCCAGGTTGAGCAATACTTCTGCGTAACGGATCACCGGTGCATAATCGAGGTGCTCTGGGCCGGCCGCAAATTTATTCATGTACCATTTGCTGTTTGGCGTGTTGAAGAACACAAACTGACGGCGAGCATCAGCTACCGGGAAGTTCACGGAGTCACCAATGATGCCAGATTTGTTCATCGAGTAGTCACCAATACCACGTGGACCTGGGTTGTAGTAGCTGCCCAAGCCGTTTTGTGTGCCTGGGAGGTCGTTGCTCGTAAATGGCATAGAGAAGATGCTTTCAGTGGTCGTGTAAGGGGTGGAAAACACGTTTTTCACGTTTGCCTGCAATTCGTGTGCTACACCGGTGGCCGATTTGAACGGTGCGGTGGCAGACACGATTTTATTGGCTTCCGTGATTACGTCACCATAACGCTGCATGTTCAGGTACACGCGGGTTTTGAAAGCAATTGCCGTGTTTTTGTGTGCACGGGTGGTGTTCAACAAAGCCGTTCCGTTGGTAGCCAACAGATTTTGCTCGGCAAAATCCAGGTCCTGAAGAATCTGGCTGTACACCTGAGCCACGGTGCTGCGGGCAAGGTCGTTGTTGCCAGGACCCGTTTCGGCACGCAAACGCAATGGCACACCCAATTGGGAACCGTTGCCATCAGCGTACGGACGGCAGTAGAGCGACAAAAGGCTGTGGTAGCAAACTGCACGGAGAAAACGAGCCTCCGCGATGTAGGCATTGACCTTTGCGTCGTCGCCTACGACTGCCCGGTTCGCGTCTGCACCTTCGATAAAGATGTTGCAGCTGTTGATGGTGTAGTAAACAGCGTTCCAGAGGTTGTTTACATCGTTGATGTTCGATTCGGCCACCGTGTGGTTCCAAACAGAGAAACCAGTCACGTTGTTGGTCGTTTCGTTGATGAACTCCTCGGCACGGATATCACCGTAAACGATATAGCGGCTACCGTAAAATGCGCCGTTTTTCAACCCATCATACAAGCCATTGAGCAGGCTGATGAAACGGTCGGGGGTAGAAAATGCGGTGGCGTCAGAAAGGTTGTTCTTCGGCGCTGGGTCGAGGAGGTCCTTCTGGCAAGCGTTGGGGAGCATCAATGCAACCAACGCAATGAGCAAGACGGAGATTTTTTTATGTACTTGCATGGTATTTATCATGTCTGAATGGTTAAAGGAATGGTTTAGAATCCGAGGTTCAAGCCGATGGTGAAGCTTTGCGCCATGGGCACCGTGTTGCGGTCAATACCTGGAGCTGTGTTGCTGTTACCGTTGGCCGAAACCTCTGGGTCAGTGCCTTCATAGTTGGTGAACAAGAAAGCATTGTTGACCGTACCGTAAACGCGCAGGTTGGCAATGTCAGAATTTTTCAACAAGCTGCTTGGCAAACGGTAGCCAAGGGTAATGTTACGGATACGCAGGAAGTCGGCCTTTTCCACGTTTTCCGAAATAGGA
Organism: Saprospiraceae bacterium; assembly: GCA_022842255.1. GTDB lineage: Bacteria > Bacteroidota > Bacteroidia > Chitinophagales > Saprospiraceae > M3007. The sequence goes on from JALHPW010000240.1 coordinate 3,269, forward strand.
ATCGCAGAGCCATTCGATACGTTGTCGCCAAATACCACCTTAGGAATAGAACCATCTTTGTTGTTTTCAGTCCAACGATCAAGTACGTCTACATGGTTGTTCCAGAAACGTTGGTCGCGCAAACCGGCTTTACTACCATTGTAGACATAGTTGCCACCAGCGTAGTTCACTTGAATGTTCAAGTCAAATGCACCATACGTGAAGGTGTTGTCCCATCCACCAAACCATTTTGGAAGCGTTGGGCCCCAAGCTTTACCGTCGCTGATGAGCGAAACAGCGGATACAACGGTTCCGTCATCCACACGCGTCCAGCGCGAAGCAGCTGGTGCAGCATGGTTGTATTGAACACGGGTTCCATCTTTTTTGATGTAGATACGTTGACCATTCACGGGGTTAACACCGTCTGTTTCAACGGCGTAGATTACACCAATGGATTCGTTCACACGGATAAGGCTGGTAGTTTCCAAACCAGAGGTTTGAGCAAGGATGTCGGAGTTGCCTTCAGCCAATGCAGTCACCTGGTTTTCCATAAGCGTGATGTTGGCGCTGCTGGTCCAAGAGAACTTGCCTTTGCGCAGAACGGTGGCGCTCAAGCCAAATTCATGGCCAGTGTTTTCCATAGAGCCGACGTTGATGGCGATGCTGTTGCCAGGGATACCTTTAGAAGGCGCCTGTGGAGCATTGAGGATAAGTCCGTCAATCAGGTTATTGAAATACGTGTACTCACCCTGAATGCGGTCGTTGAACAAGCCAAATACCACGCCTACATCCGTCTTTTTGCTGGACTCCCATGAGAGTTCGCGGTTGCCAGCTTGGCTAAAGAAGAAGGTAGGCTGGGCAGCATAAAGACCAGAACCATAAAGGCTCAAAGAAGCGAAGTCGTTGATACCGTTGGCATTACCAACCGTACCGTAGCTACCACGGAGTTTCAAGAAATTGATGGATTTGCCAAGTACTGAATTTTGCCAAAAACCTTCTTCCGAGATGTTCCAACCTGCAGAGGTACCCCAGAAGGTGCCTTTTTTGTTGCCTGGAGCATACGCAGAGTATTCGTCCTGACGAATGTTGGCCGTAACATAATAGCGACGGTTGAATTCGTAGTTCAAACGACCGAAGTACGACAACAGATAGTTTTCACCCTGGAAGTTACCAGCTGGGTTATTGGTCGTGAAGTTGCCCTGATAGGTTGCGAAGAATGGGTCAGCCACTTGCGTACGCTGTGCCCCCCAACCTTCGGCCACCGTGTACTGCTGTTCGTTCCCTACGAGTACGCCAATTTTGTGTACTTCTTTCAAATCTACATCGTAAGTGGCGATGTTCTGCCAGTTCCAACGCTTGTTTTTGATCAAGATGTTGGATGCCAAACCATTCTGGCCAAAACCGTCGCCGTGCAGGGGCGACCAATAGATTTGGTTGTCCACCGCAAGGTTGTCCAAGCCATAAATGGTTTTGACCTTCAGGCCTTTGATGATTTCCAATTGACCATAAATAGAGCCCTGGATTTGATCGGCCTCAGAGCTGTAACGGTTCAGGTCGATGATAGGCAGTGCGTTGGCAAAACCAACGGCTTGCTTGTTTTTGCCAGCTCCGAGCTGGTTGTTGGTAGTAATGTTGTACTTGGCATTGCCGTCGAGCAAATTGCCATTGGCATCATAACGGAATGGGCTTACCACTGGAGCCGTCACGAATGCCAAACGACCAATACCAGAAGTAGCGAATGCTTCGCCAGGGAGTGAACCGGTGTTTGGTGCGCGGTTATCATTGTTGGCGTAGCCAATCGTACCACCTAAGGTAATGCGCTTGGTCAGTTTGTGGTCGAGGTTGAGGCGACCCGAAAGGCGCTCAAATTCGTTGGCAACAATCATACCTTCCTGACGGGTGTAACCCATGGACAAATAATAAGTAGTCTTGTCCGAACCACCTGAGAAGCTCAGGCCATGGTTATGGGAAAACGCAGTGCGGTAGATGTAGTCGGCCCAGCGGGTATCGATTTGCTGGCCGTTGATGCTGTCGAGGAAATACTGTGGCCCAACCAGGTTGTTGTTGGCTGCGGCCTCGTTTTTGATTTCCACGTACTGTTGGGCGTTCAGTACCTCTGGTACCCGAACGGCATTTGTCCAGCCCACCCAAGTATCGTAGTTCACGCGGGTTTTGCCGTTTTGGCCACGCTTGGTGGTAATCAGTACCACACCAGCGCTTGCGCGCGAACCGTAGATTGCGGTAGCAGAGGCATCTTTCAGGATGTCGATGCTTTCAATGTCCGCAGGGTTAATGTTGGACAATGGGTTGTTGGCAGCAGAGTTACCAAAACTTCCGGTGAAGGTGGGCACACCGTCAATCACTACGAGCGGGAACGAACTCAAGTTGATGGAGTTGATACCCCGTACCCGGAACACAGGAGGGTTGTTCAATACCCCATTTGGGATGTTGACGTTCACACCGGCAGCACGACCTTGCAAAAGCTGGTCGAAACTTTGGGCCGGCAACTGGGCAATGTCCTTCCCGTTGATGGAAGAAATACTACCGGTGATGGCCCGTTTTTGTTGGGTTCCGTAACCCACCACAACTACCTCTTGCAAGGTATTGGGGTTCACTTGAAGCGCAACCACGTAATCAGTAGCGGCCGTCAAGGGCACTTCTTGGGTAAGGTAACCCGTGTAGGTAACTTTAAGTACCGTGGATTTGTCCGTAAGCGAAATTTTGAACATACCGCTTACATCTGTCGTGACCCCGGAAGGAGTCCCTGGGGAAGTGACTGTGGCACCAATGAGTGCCTCGCCTTGGTCATCCGTGACCTTGCCAGTCACAGTACGCTGAGCAAATGCTTGCGTAGCGCTCACGAGGAGCAGGGCAAGCCCTAGTAGGAATTGCTTCATACAATGAAAGTTGATTTGGTTAAAAAAATAATTAAAAGCCAGAAAGTTGGATTATTCCAAATGGCTTGGGGGAAGGTTTTAGTCCAGGATGGAGCGGCATTTTACGCTCAAAACCAATGAGTTGTGAAGATAACCATTGGAAAATGCAGAGGCAAATAAATACACTATTTTAATACCACGGTACTAGGGTGAAAAAAAATTCTTGCAGAACCCATCGACCAAACACAGTATTCCATCGATTAAATCTTTGCTTATTTTTTAAAACCAATGCTTTTAGGGCCTTTTTCTATAATAAAACAATCAAAATCAAGGCCTCATGCCTTCCACCGCCTGAATTGCCAGTATTGTCCTTTCCTCAAATTGACCCTGAATTATTTCAAATTTTAACCCGCGGCTTTCCAACTCCTGCCGCAAGCGCTCAAACATCCAATGGCGTTTGTCCTCAAACTCCCGTAACCCATCGTCGACCCAAGGGATGTCCGGCGCGCAAAGCAAAAATAAATCATAGCGACGGAAATGGTCAGCCCAAAAAATCCAGGGTTGGCATTTGCCTTCAAAATATACTTCGCTCCAAATCTGGGTAACAATCAGGTCCGTGTCACAAAAAAGGATGCGGTTGGCTTCTAAAGCTTTTTCATCTTCGTGATACAGCTGTCCACCCGCTACATGCGCAAAATCAAGTTCCGTAGAATCCATGCCAAACTTTTCGCAGTAGGTGCGCCCGTACTCCTCTACGAAAACGGTGTTGAAGTGGTGCGCAAGTTTTTCAGCTAAATAACTTTTCCCACAACTCTCAGGGCCTACCAACGCCACACGTTTAAGGTAATGTGGGCGCACATTTCGGGGCAGCAAATCAAAATATTGAAGTGGTTTTTCTCTGATTTGGGCGGTGGAAACCGGAAAGTGACGCCTCTCCACATCGATGCAAACATGTTGAAAACCAAGGCGTTCGGCCATGTTTTTTTGTTTCACTCCACTTTCAAACAACAGCGGCGGAGCCTTGTCAGAGATTTTGAGTATCTCAGCCAGCCTGGACTCGGCCGGACCAATCAAATGACGAACATCCAGTTCCGGGAAGCTACTTTTCACCCAGTGGTATCGCAACCAACCGGGAATCAAATCCTCCGGTTGGGAATTTACAAATATTGTGAGCCCATTGCACTGCGCCAATGCTTGTTGAATCAAAAACGAATGCCCCAAATTAAACGGAGCGAATTTCCCTAGAATGAAACCTTGTACCATGTTAGCATACATTTGCGC
>JALHPW010000241.1 GCA_022842255.1 Saprospiraceae bacterium
GAAGCGGACTTATGAAACCACCCTTTCCGACATTATGAACGACTAGACTTCATAGATTTTGTGCTCTTTTTCAAGGTTTAAACAATGTTAGAGGGGCACGATTTTTCTTTTTAAATTTTTGAAAATGAACAAGTTAAAATCTCTTATTCTAATGCTGCTCCCGGTGTTTGCGGTGCTGAATGCCTGCGACACACAAGCCAATGGCCATGCCATCAAAGGCACCATTTCCGGAGCTTCCAACCTGCAAGTCTCCCTGGACCTTGCCCATTTCGACCGTACCAATATCAGCCTCGGACGCGCCACCTGCGATGCAAACGGCGCTTTTGAAATCAAATCCGAAAAACCTTGGGAAGAAGGGCTGTACCGCCTTAAAATCGGCGCCAAACAGGTGTACTTTATCCTGGGCGGGAAAGAAGGAGTGGTTGACATTACGGGCGACCTCAATACGATTGACAAGATGGAATTGCAGGCAAAAGGCTCTGAAACCTTGACCTGCTATGCTGGAATCATCCAGGATTTAATCAAAAAGCAACTGAAAAGCCCAGATGAGGCCAAAGCTTACATCGAGCGCGCCTGCACTCCATTGATGAAGGCATTTTTGACCACACAATTGCTCGGCCAAAACGCAGGGCCATTTATCGCTGATTTCAAAACGCAGAACCAAGCTTTGTCGGCAGCCATGCCTGGCACCAAATATGCCACCGACTTTGCCAATATGGTGACCCGCCTTGAAACCCAGGCCTCCCAACCACAATCTGGTGGCGAAGCCATTCAAGTGGGTATGGAAGCCCCAGATATCAGCCTGCCCGACCCCAATGGTAAAATCCGTACCCTTTCCTCTATGCGCGGCAAAGTTGTGCTCCTGGATTTTTGGGCTTCTTGGTGCGGTCCTTGCCGCAAGGCAAACCCACATGTAGTGGAAGTGTATAACAAGTACAAAGACAAAGGTTTTGATGTGTACAGCGTTTCGCTGGACCGGGAAGATGGCAAGCAAAAATGGATTGATGCAATCAAGCAAGACGGGCTTGTTTGGAGCAACCACGTGAGCGAGCTCAAATACTGGCAATCCACTCCCGGCGCCTTGTATGGCGTTCAATCAATTCCAAAGACGTTCCTTATTGGCAAAGACGGTAAAATCGTAGCCGTCAACCCACGCAACAACCTGGAAGAAGAGGTTTTGAAGGCGTTGTAAATAGAGGCTGGGTAATTCTTGGAGGGCTGTCCTTTGGGGTTGATAGGGTTGATAAAGTTTAGTAGGGTTGATATTTGCACTCAAAAAAGCAAGTATTATTCACACTTAGGGTGATTAATAAAACTCATAAACTTTATCAACCCTATCAACCCCAAAGGATAGCCTTTTTGTTTGTAGCAAAGTAAGTCCCTACTTTTGTGCGCCAACTGGCTTGTCCACCATGAAAAGACCTTCCCCTCAAAAACGGCTGTATGCCCGATTGATTATCCTGGCAGCTTTGTTTGCGCTTGCTTGGTTTGTGTGGCACCGGCAGCAACAGTCTACCCCCATAATCCAAACACCTCCGCCTAAGGAAACGCAGCAGGGCCCCTCCCAGACCAATCAAAAAGTGCCCCAATATGTTCAAGAGGTGCTTACCTATATTCGGATAAAAGGCCATGAACCAGAAGGGTTTGTAGGCGGGCGGGAGTTCCAAAACCGCGAAAAGAGGCTCCCAATCAAAACTCCGGATGGCAAAACCATTCGCTATTCCGAATGGGACGTCCACCCAAAAGTAAAAGGCAAAAGCCGGGGTCCCGAACGCTTGGTTACCGGCTCCGACCAAAGTGCCTATTATACCAAAGATCATTACAAGACTTTCCTGAAAATCGAATGATTGTTTGAGTCTTTAAAAGGACTTAAACCCAATATTTTCAATAGTTTACACCATGAAACTCCTAGACTCCGCCCCAGATTTCCCAGCGCATGTTTTTGTGGCAGAAATTGATGGCGCTAAAGCCAGAACACTTCGGGGGTTTTATCCCCGAATCGCCAAAACATTACTCTTCCCCGACTATTTTGGCAACAATCTGGATGCCCTTTTGGACTGTCTTTGTTCCCTAGAAGTGATTGGCAAACAAGAAGTTGTATTGCTCATTCGCAATGCACAATTGTTTTTGTCCAAAGAAAAAGCCGAGAAAAAAACGGCCACTCTTCAGGTATTCCGCGACGCAGAAAAAGCAGAAAATCGTTACGATGGGGTGAATTTCAAAGTGGTAGGCGTAAGGGGAAAGGAATAATGACCCAATGACGAAATGACCCAATGACCCAATGACGAAATGACAAAATGACGAAATGACCTCAATGACGTAATGACCCAATGCCCCCAATGACGAAACAACCCAATCACAACATGCCCAACCTACAACTCTCCGAAATCTGGGTCTATCCCATCAAATCGCTAGGCGGGATTTCCCTGAGCGAAGCAGTGGCCGAACCACGTGGACTTCGCTACGACCGCCGTTGGATGTTGGTGGACGAAAACGGAAGGTTTGTTAGTCAACGAGAAATCCCAAAGATGGCCATGCTGGCAACCGCCTTGGATTCAGTGTCCCTGTCGGTTTTCTGGAAACACAATCCGGCCAAGCGGGTGACCATCCCTTTGGATATCAACCTTGAGCAATTGCCCATAATCGAAGTGGAAGTTTGGGGCGACCGATGTGCCGCACAGGTATTGCCAGATGAAATAAATGATTGGTTTTCAACACAGTTAGAAGAAAACCTACGGCTCGTTTACATGCCCGATACCACCAAACGCTGGGCCGATGAGCGATATGCCCCAAGTGGTCAACATGTAAGTTTTGCGGATGGATTCCCCTACCTGATTATTGGGCAAGCCACTTTGGACGAGCTCAACCGCCGACTGGAGCAGCCTTTGCCCATGAATCGGTTCCGGCCCAATTTTGTGTTTACCGGCGGCGAAGCTTTTGAAGAGGATAACTGGCAGGCGTTTTCCATTCAAGACCAAAAATTTATGGGGGTCAAACCTTGCGCCCGTTGCAGTATACCCAGCATCCACCAGGAAACCGCCGAACGCGCTGCCGAACCGACGAAGACCTTGGCGACCTTTCGGAAATTTGACAACAAAATCCTGTTCGGACAAAATGTAATATGGCTCGGAGACGGGGAGCCCCTGATTCGGGTGGGCGACCAGATTGTACGCTAAAGGTAAAAGTCGCTGGTAATCGACTGAAAATCATTGGAATAGGCCGTTCCAGTTTTCCCTGCATACAAGCACATTTCAGTTCGCTCGAAACCAAAAGGACTTTTTTCAAATTGGATTAGCAGACGCTCCACAGGCTTGCCTGGCCGACTTCGGACTTCGGTTATTTTGGTCCAATACAAGCCTTTCGGTACTGCCAGTTCGCATAGTTGACGGCCCTCCAAGGTCGGCAAAACCACACAGAATTTTCCCTGCGGAGCAAGCAAACGCCTCGCGGTTTCCAACAAGTCTTCTGGCGATAAGGTAGCGGTATGTCGGCCCAGGCTTCGCGTTTTATCGGGCGAAACCGTACGTTCTGAAAAAAAGGGCGGGTTGCTGACTATTAGGTCAAAAACTTGTCCTGAAAATGCTTGAATTGGCCCTTCCCAAATATCCAGATGCCCCGCCCAAGGACTCACTTTAAAGTTCGCCCGTGCCAATGCCGCCGATTCCGGGTGGATTTCTACCCCTACCCCAGCCCAGTGTGCAATGTTCGCAAGTCGCTGAGCAAGCATGAGCGCAACTACGCCCGTGCCGGTACCAATATCCAAGAATCGCTGGGCAGCTTGTACATCCACCCAAGCCCCGAGCAAAACGGCATCGGTACCTACGGGATGTGCCGCGCCTGCCTGTTCGATGCTAAATTTTTTGAAACGGAACGCTGACCACTCCATGGGGACTGACTAAGGTGACGAAATACTGGCCCGGCGCTAAACGGCTGATATCGAGGTTTGTCGTCCCGTCTACTGCTTGTTTTGCCGAAAACAGCACTTGGCCCAGGGTATTTTCCATAAAAATCATGCCGTCAACCGCTGGTGAGTGTTGTAGGGAAAGCAAGTTCGAAGCCGGGTTGGGATAGATTGTAAAATATTGATTTTCAATGTTTATGGTAGTAACCGGAAACTCCCCCCAACGTTGTTCAAACTCGGCTTTGAACAACGCAGCCAAAACGGGGTCGTGCAGGATAAGGGTGTTCTCGTCATTGATGGTCTCCGCAGAAACCGACCAATTGTGGGAGCCAGTCACCACCGTCGGGTCGGAGCTCAAATCATAGGCATCCATCACGGCATATTTGTGGTGAAACTCTCCAGAAAGGTTATGGTGTCGCACATCCACGCCGTTGCTCAGTAAGTGGTTGTATTCAGCCCCAACATCACTGATGTTTTCCATGATTCCACGAACAGGCACTCCTCCATCATGAATGTCTACCAAGGCATTGCCAAGTTCGTTTTTGGTAAACGAAAAAGTGGCAAAAAGGGCTTCGCTTTGGGCACTGCGAAGGGCGGTTTCGATGTGAGAGGTAGTCTGATCGGAAGGTGAAAAATACAATTCCAAGGGGTAGCCACCTACGATGAAGCTATGGGGCGTATTGTTGAGTTTGGCCGACCCAAAACGGGCAATTTGCGCATTGGGCAAGGGGCCCTCACTGCCCCACATTTCTTCAAATTCGATTTCGTAAGCGCGCGCAAGGGATTGATCCTGAATGAATAAAGTATTGTTGTAGTCTGAATTGATGTTTTGATTGGTCCAGTTCATCGAACCTCCCATTACCCAGGCTTTATCGGGAATATCGGCATCGACGACCATAAATTTGTTGTGCATAATCGCCGTGCTGTTGCCAAAAATGACTGGAAAATTCGGCGTCGGGTCCAAGGCCGCATTGCTGGCATCGAGCGCCGCAACATAGCGTACCCGAACGCCCCGGGCATGGGCAGCTTCCAACGCTGCGACGATGTCATCCCGGTTGTTGTTGTACACCGCCACATCGAGGGTTTGCTGTGCAGAATCAATCCGAGCGATGGTTTCGAGCAGCACCGCCTGGGATGTTTCACCGTTTGGAACGTTGCCATTGGCTACCGTAAAATCAATGTCGTGATTAAAATAGGTCTTGATTTCGCCAGAGGAAAGGGAGCGTGTTGCAAAGGGAATTGGTTCCGAAAGCATACTTTGTCCATCGTGCATGGCTTCAATCTGAACCCAATAGATGGTTCCGGGTTGCAAATTGGTGAGCACCAGGCTGTGGTCGGTGGTGTAGCCGGTTATTGGGACCAATTGATCGGGATTGGGCGTTGTACCCAAGCGAAGTACACAATCGGTGGGCACACTGGTTTTCCAATCGACTTTAAACCCTTGATAATCAATATCGGACTGCTTGGGTTTTTCAGTAAAATAAAAACATGCCGCCTGTGTAAAGTCGGCCAGCGTTCGAGGAAGCAACTGAAAATCAAAGAAATCGGAAAGAATGGCCCGGAGCCGGATAGGTTCAGATGGGATATCGTCTCCAATCATCGGGTGACCACTGCGCAGGTAGATTTTAGCGGATGCTCCGTTCGGGTCTGTGAGGGTGTAGGCTCCCGAATTGCTGAACATCGGGGAGACATCCCCAAACGATACACAATCAAATTCAACCAATTGGCTTTCAAACTCCTCTGAAAGACTGGAAAAAGAAAGCAGTTTGGGAGCAGGCAAGGGGTTGTTTTTGGAAATTACACTAAACGAACTGATGGGCGTGATTTCCAACAAACCGTAATAATCCACCAAAGTCCCAGTCACTTCGATGCTATCGCCCAATGTTACCGCATCTTCAAACCCAGACATCGAGCCTGTACCGGGATAAGCAGCAATGCCCGCGGTGCCGTCTTGCAGGTAACGGATTTTGCCCAATTCGGGGCCGTTGGTAACGATTCCACGTACCGTGACCGTTGCACCTTCTGCTTGGAGACGTGCATCGGCGATGGATTGTGCAAAAAAGCGAGTGGGATGTATCGTTGCTAAAACGAGTACAAAAGCTACAATCAACCTATTGAAAACCATAATTGCGGGGAAGCGGGCAAATGGGGTTTGCGCAATTTTCCAGTTTTCAAAAAGGGTTTTTTGGGAATCTCAACGCGAAGGTAACTATGATGTATGATGTATGATGTATGATGTATGATGTATGATGTATGATATGTTCCCATTTAGCTTAACCACCCTAGTTCATACATCATAGTTCATACATCATACATCATAGTTATTTTTGCGGAATGGAAAAAAGCAGCATGGAAAACCTGGGCCGGATGTCTGTAGCCGATTTTAAAAACCGCCCCAAATTCCCCCTTACCCTGGTGTTGGACAATGTACGTTCGGGCCTAAACGTCGGATCGATCTTCCGCACCGCCGATGCATTTGCCCTGGAACGAATCCTGCTCTGTGGTATCACCGCCCAGCCGCCCCACCGGGAAATCCTGAAAACTGCTTTGGGCAGCACGGACTCTGTGGACTGGGCCTATTTCTCTGATGCGAAGGAGGCCGTTGCTGGTTTAAAATCACAGGGTTATAAGGTTTTTGCCATCGAACAAACGACCGAAAAAATATGGCTCCAAGACTTTTTGCCCGCTGAAGGACAATCTTACGCCTTTGTGCTGGGCAATGAGGTGGAAGGTGTTGATTCCGAAGTACTTATGTTGTGCGATGGCGTATTGGAAATCCCACAATTCGGCACCAAACACTCGCTCAATGTGGCTGTTGCTGCCGGAATTGTAGTTTGGGAGGTGGTTAGGGGGTTAGGGGGCAGGGGTTAACCAAGCTGGTTTGGGGATTATCCAATATTTGCGCAGACTGACCCAACGCCAAAGCCCGGAGGCAAAGCGTTGTTTGGCAGGTGGCCAGATGTCGGCGGGCGGTTTTTGGCCAAACACCTCCCGGTAGGTCTGAAGCGTCTGTTCATATTGCGCGATGTGTTTCGCACCCTCGTTTTTGCCTCCCTCCGTAGGGATATGGTGCAAAGGTCGTTCGAGCACTTTGCCACAAAATTCCTCCCAATACGATCGGGTATACACCATGTGCAAGTGCCAAGCCTGGTCTATTTCCTCAGATGGCGTCACGGTATGAGAGGCAGTACAAGCCAAAAAAACAAAACGTTTGTACTCTTCCACTACCCTCAGGGCGTATCGGCGCGACCAACCGTTCTCCAGCGCCAGGCGCTTTGAGAAAGGAAGGCTCACCCCTGGTTTGTCTGGGTGAAAAGTGTGGATACGCTGCCAAAGCGGGTTTTCCTGGTACATGCTAGATTACGGTGATTTTTGCCACTAATTGAACTAATTGTATTGTTTTGGCCACGAATTGCACTAATTTGCACGAATTGTATTGTTTTGGCCACGAATTGCACTAATTTGCACGAATTGTATTGTTTTGGCCACGAATC
>JALHPW010000242.1 GCA_022842255.1 Saprospiraceae bacterium
CCCCATTCTTCGACAATGACTGTAACGAGGTTTGTTTTTTGGGCGGCTTTGCAGGTGTTCAAAAGTGCCTCTACAATGGTCAGGAACTCGTGCTGGAAAACCCTGTAATCATTTGGGAGAAGTAGCCCCCACATGGCTATGCCATTCCATAAACAGTCGCTCGGGGTCTCTTTTTTCCCGAATGGCTTGCAGTTTTTTGAAGTTTCCCTCGCTTAGGAAATGGTCGCTGCGTTTGTGTAAGCCTTCATCTGCCAATTGAATGCCAGAGGAAAAGCGTTGCATTTTGCGCACCATGTCTGAAGCCCAGTTGGTGTATTGCGGCGTATCCTTCGGGTTTTTCCAACAGCTGTACAAGGCCATGTAAATGTTGTCCTCTTTGCTGTACGCCATATCGGTATCTATGGCATCCGGATACCAGTTGAGCCACAAAAAGTGGGAGGGGGCCGGCGGCAAGGTTTCAGCAATTTCTTGGATATGGGGGAGCAGGTCGTCAATAGTAGCGTGTGTCCACATATTGTCCACACCATAATTGTAGTTGGCCGGATAATGTTCCATCGTGCCTTTATAAAAAAGGTCAATGCCCGGATTGAAGGCGGGGGTACGAATGATGGCCCTCTTTTTAATAGGGCTGTTTTCCATGAACTGTTTGGCTTCTTCGAACTCTTCCTTGGTGTCGGCAAAAATGGGCGCAAATGCCTCTATCCCAGGCCCCATGAAGTTCATCATGTTGCGACTCATAATCATTTGAAACTCCACGGATTTGGGCACGGTGGGTCCTACTTCATACGCCCAACGGTACACGTGTTCCAGATGTTTCATGGAAAAATCATGGGCCATAATGGCCTGGTATTTTGGCTTGCGGTACAGTTGCAGATAGAATTTGACCACTACGCCAAAGAAACCTGCGCCCGAACCCCTGGCCGCCCAATACAAATCGCTGTTTTCGGTTGCGCTGGCATGGACCAGCTCGCCATCGGCCGTGACAATGTCCAGGCCAAGGACGCTTTTGCAGGCAATGCCCAGTTTGCGGCCATTCCAACCGTAGCCACCTTGCAATAAATATCCGCCCAGGCACACCCCTGTACAATGTCCTGCCGGAAAAAACAGGTCGTTTTTGTACAAAACCTTCATCAGGTCGGAGCCGCCGATGCCGGGTTCGGCGGTGGCGGTCAATTCCTCCCGGTTGATGCTGTGGTGTTGAAAATGTTTCATCGAAATGGCCAGGCAATCGTTGCGCATGGCATTGGCGCTGAAGCTTCTACCGCCTGAAAGCACGGTGAGCTTTTTGCCGTTTTGTTTGGCAAATTTTACGATGGCAATCACATCTTCCACCGTGCGCGGTTCCAGGATCATGTCCGGGACACGCCCAAAACGTTGTTGGTTGTACAGGAAGCTGAACATGGTTTGTTCAAAGCGGTCGTCCGCTTTGTGGTGCATCGCGCCGCTAATATTCAATCCGGTATGGTTGTGAAATTCGTGATACAAAGCGGGTAGAAATGCAGCCAAATGGTTCATTTCTTCCGAACAATGCCGCAATAAATCCTGTGCAAAATTTGGGGGCAGCGACTTGAAGGTTTTCAACACTGCCGCTACGGCCTGCGCTATTTTTCCTTTTTTGCGCAGTGAAACGTATTGTCCGCCCACCCAAAACCGGGAACGCATTTCAGCGCCTTGTCCGGTTTTTCTGATTTGATGAATCAAGTATCCATAATCAACCGGCAGGGTAGGATGTCCCAGTTTGGCGCAGATATACACCACCTTGTCTTTTTGGTTGAGCACCTCGCTGGGAAACCCGAATTCCAATGGCGATTTGAACTGGATGGCAGCCTCCAACAGGTTGTTGCCGATGTATTCTTTGATGATGGAATTGCGGCCAATGTAACAAACATCGCTGCGTCCATCTTCCCACTGTGCAGATACGTGGGCGTTGGGATGCCATAATTTGTAGCGACTGTCTTGGCAGCCATGCCAGCCAAACCACCAATCCCACATTGGGGGCGTCACCTGGGGCATGTCGGTTCGTACGGCCACTTTACAACTTCCGTCATTGTGGACCGAATAGCCAATTTCAACAGGTATATACCCGTCTTGTTTCAGTTCGGTCGAATGGTCAATATCGGGCAATGCGGACCATGCTACAGGGGTATCCAGCGCCTGTTTTACGGCATCGGGAAGGCTGCTGAAATCGGGAGTAAAATATTTTGCGAATTGTTCTTTTTGATCCGTTTCGGTATATCCGATTTGTGCTTTTGCCATGACTCTTTTGCTTTAAGATTGATGGTGCAAAAGTAGTCTGGGGGTAAAGCGGGCCCACTTGAATTAATTCAAGAAATACCGGCAGCCGATTTTTGCTTGGCTTTCAATTTGCTTAGCCATTCTGCTGAAATGCCCATCAGTTCGGCGATGTATTTAGAGGGCACTTTTTGGACAATCATGGGAAAGGTTTTGATCAGGTATTGGTACAAGACGTCCGGTTTGTAGGCGATAATTTTGAGTTTCAAATCGTTTTCTTCCATGAGTATTTTGACAAGCAGGGTGTCAAAAATCATTTTGATTTGTGGGTCCTTTTCTATCAGCAGGTCCAGTTCTTTTTTGGGAATCACCAGCACCGTTGAATCTGCGATGGCCCTTAGTTCGCAGGAGGTTTTGGTTTGGGCAAAATAGCTGTCAATACACGCCATGATGGGGTGCAACTCGTTCAGGTAAAAATTGATGCTGCGTTCCACCTCGGCATCTTCACTGATAAACCGGCAGACAAAGCCGCCGCTTAAAACATAATACAAATGGGTGTTGATTTGCCCCGGCCGGACGAGTTGTGCGTTGGACTTAACCTTTTGCAATGCAATTTTCTCTTGCAAAATGGACACTGTTGCTGCTGAAACGCCCAATACATGAAGCGCATCGAGGAGTTGTTGTTTGGATGCAAAGGAGAATTCCATTCAAGGTTGGTGTTCGTCATGTAGTTTGGAAAAAAGGATGGAGTCTTCAAAGTTGCCAGCAATGCAAATGTGTTGTCTCAATATCCCTTCTTTTTGAAAGTTGTGATTTTCCAAAATCTTGATAGACGGGATATTTGAAACGCCAACGAGGGCTTCTATTCTATTCAGGTTCAGTTCCTTAAATCCATAGTCGAGGATTGCTTTGACGGCCTCAGACATTAATCCCTTCTGTCTGAAAGCATCAACGTGCATAACGTACCCAATTTCGGCTCTTTTATTGTCCTGGTTCCAATTATGAAGTCCACAGCGCCCAATGATTAGTCCAGATTCCCTGTGCACCAGCAGAAACAGTTTAAAACTTCTATTGTAACTGGAATATCCGTTTAGGTGTTTGTATGCTTCCTTTTGGTATTCTTCTTCAGAGCGGTGCCCCAGGAGCTCCTTTATCTCCGATTTGGGCAAATCGTTGAAGATGGCGCTCATATCCTCGGGGGATAGGCCTTTTAATAGGAGCCTTTCGGTTTCAATGGTCGTAAAATTCATAGTGGGAGGCGGCTTCCATTGTAATAGTACTACAGGTTGGCATGTTCGATTTGGCTCAATTCGGCTTCGGTTAACCCAAGCGTCGAGAGCACCGCGACAATAAAATTGGTTTTTTGCGCTGCGTATTTTGTCCTGGTCATTCCTTTCTCCTTTATCAGGTTTGTTTTTAGTGTTGAATATTGCTCCACAAGTTTTTTATCCTTCAATAAGGCGTCTCGAAATAAAAGATGGTTTTTCAGAGCTAAACTATCCGCAAGGCAAACATATAGGTGGTGCTGTTGCCATTGCTTATTATTGTTTGTCTCAGGAGTTCTATCATTAGATTGCCTAAATGCAAAACGACCCGGAATGCCTTGCTCGCCTTTGGGTATGTACCCCATCTTTTCAAGGCTAGAGGAAATTTCACCAATGCTTTTTTTATTGTTAATTATTATATCAATATCTAATATCGGCTTGGCAGAAAGTCCAGGTATTGCTGTGCTGCCAACGTGTTGAATATCCAAGTCAAAGCCCTTTAAGGCCTCTAAAAGGATTGTCTTTAGGTCCTTAAATTCGGTTTTCCATTGTTCATTATGCGGTTTTATAAAATTTGTCATATTCCGTTATGCTTGCAGTTGCTGCTGGTATTCTTGCGTTGGGTTCACCGCAAGTGTGACATCAGGCGAGTAATCTAGACGTGGTTGTACAATTCAAGGCGCCATTTGAATAAGGTCTCGGTTTCTCCAACTTTTACAAATCTGTTTTTTTCAAGTACCCTAAAGGACGCCCTGTTTGTTTTTTCGGTTGAAGCGATTAGCGATTTTACCTTGGGTTGGGATTTAGACCATTCGATTATACCACCCACAATTTCAGTCATGAAGCCCCTGCCCATAAATACTTCATAGGTTCCATATCCAATTTCAATTTCTCCCGCTGCATTTGGTTCTCCAACGATACACAAATCGCCGATCATTTTATTTTCCGTTTTTGAAATGGCCGTCCAAAGGGTTGAATACAGATAATCCTTGCTTTTGTCCGCCACATTTGGTAAAATGGTTTGCTCAAGCGCCTCTTTGAGTTCGGGAGAAATAGTTCTTGAAGTTGTATGGAGGTTCAATTCTGCTTCTAAAGAACCATCGCATTTGAGATACTTTATTAGCTGCTCATGGTTGAGCGGTTTCAAAATAAGTCGGTTGGTTTCTACCATGGTTGTCTTTTGCTATTGATTCCTTTTTAGCTCATTTTCTAATGGTATTTCTCCAAAAGAATGATTTTTGTCTGATTTTCTCCAGACCACTCGCTTGCTACATAGGCATAATTTCCAGGGAATTTGTCAAGTTGAAAAACACCCATACCATTTGCCAGATGTGGTTTTAGCTCATTTTTCCAAAAATCAAATGACTGGTCCAAACTTATCCATTGCAGTTTGAGCCCAACATCCGCAATGACAAATTCTACAGGAGCTGCGCTCAATATTTCCTGGATGTTTTTATCTGTCAGGTGCCTTGTGCGTTCGGCATCTATATCCCCTTCATCGGTCCAAAGTTTGGATAAAGGGAGTTGGGTCACTATTTTCTTGCTATTGTCCATTGGTTGTTATACCCATCGGTAAGTGGTTTGCTAAAAAGGGATTCGGGGTTTATTCACCGGGTGACTTTGAGTCACCCGGTGAATAGCGCAAGCGGTTCGCATTTTTAGCAAACCACTTTCCGTTGGGTATATAGCATTGGCACTCATTTTTTCTTAATTTTGGAAATGGTCTTGCCGATTGATTTGGTTGGGTTGTCCATATCCTTAATTGCAAAATCAATGGCTTCTTGAATTAATGCCTGTACTTCTGGGTTTCTATAATCGCTTGATTTTTTTACGTCTATATGTCTGATTAAATTGCCTGTCCCGGTTAGAAGTTTATTGGGGTCTTTTAAAAGTGTCCCTTTGTTGAACCCCAAGTTTAGGTGGTTGGTATAAATCGGCAGCATGCAAAAAGCGTCAGAGAGTTTGTCTGAAATAGAAAAAACGGCTGTCAAGGCGTGTGTATGATATACAAGTTCGTTGCAGTCTGGATACAACTCCAAAATATAGGTTCGTAAGTCGGTAAATAACCCAATCACTTCTGGGTCTTTAAAATCCAAAAGGAATTGAAAATCAGGGTGAATGGGTCTTGGATTTTTCATTGCTTGTATTCCAGTTGAAATTTAAAGCTCCGCATTTAGGACATTGAACGTATTCTTCGTCAAGTTTGTCATAGTTACAGCGATTGCAATGCCCATAAATTGCATTGATATGGGTTGAAATGTATTTCGCGTCTCTATGGCTAAGGTTGAAATTGTCAACTATAAATTTTATCGATTGTAGTGATGATTGAGCTGTCAAGCCAATTAATTCGATTTTTGTTGATTGGCTAAAATCAGGTATTTCAATTCCATCTACTGGTAAACAATTTTTACACTTAACTATCATGGTGTGTGATGCTCTGAAATTAGCTATAATTCGTGAATATGCAAACCTTTAAGTCATATGAACAAAAGTAAAGCATGGTGCTGATCCTAGCAAAAAAAATGTATGTCCTACATTGAAAGGTCTTCACCGTACCTAAACCAAGATTTCAAGCTCAGTGCCTCGCTTGGGGTTTTATGTAGGCTGAAAAAGCTCAAGTATGGCAGAAACATATCTACTCAAGCTTGATTCTAAATATTGACGTCTTTTGAATTTGGTTGGTTATTCGCCTTTCTAAATAAAACACTTCGCACGTTTCCGAGCCTTCATTAAGATAGTATTGTAAAAGATCATAAACAGAGATTTTGATTGGATTAAAAGTGCCGCGTCCAAGTCCTTTTGCAATTACACGTTTTTCGTAGCTTTCTATTGCGACTTGGGTTTCACAACTTGAACATGGTGTGTCACGGAAATATTTGACAGTCAACGAATCTGTTTGTTTTATATCCTTGATTTTGAGAACAATTTCCCCTTTTGAATACAGATTGTATTCCTTGATTTTGGTACCATTATAATATATGTGCCAAAAGTCAATGGTATCCGCCTTTGCAGCAAGCAAATTTCCAATAGCCAATAGAAGTGAGATTAATATTCTATTCATTTTAGTTATTTTGCGCGTTTCCGCCTTGCAATACCTTTGCTATGTTTTACACAATTATATCATAGGTGCACTTGAGCAACCATATTGCTTAGCTTATGTTACAATCGACTCTAGTTTTCAGTCAAGTTGTATCGTAATCTTATTTCGTTTAATGTCAATGTCGAACCAATTTTGCTTCTTTGGGCTTGGAACGCATGCTTTAAGGTCTAAGTTCCTCGAAAATCGACTTAGTGCTTTGTTGCCAAATTTTAGGATCAGTTCAAATTCTGTCTGTCCGTCTTTCCCAAGAAACGTTTTTAATTTGATTTCTTTATTATCGCTCACAAATTTTTGCGAATAATAGTGGTCAGGCTGCGAAAATGTAACGCCATCACACCAAAAGCCATTGATTTCAGTGTTGTCTGAATTCCTCAATGCTTTGCAAATTTCATATTCTAAAAAGTCACAAAAGTCTTGGTCTAACATATAAATCCTTGTTTTATTCATAAACCAATGCCCCTTTAAAAATATCAGCAAATGTCTGCCAATTGGGTTCATAACAAGTCAATAAACTCAATAAAAGATTGCCTGCTGTTCACTTTGAAATTATACATACTTTTAGTCAATTGTATAAGTAAAATGAAATGGTGGAATCAATCCTCTTTTTATTCCACAATTAATTCCATCGCATCAGCAATCAAAGAGATTCCCCGGCCGCATATTTCAAATTTTAACATTGGGCCTTCCATTCTTAACCCATAAATGCAATCCCAGTCTTTTTCTCCATGCTGATCTGTGGATGGTTTAATGTCTTCAAGATTGAATAAACC
>JALHPW010000243.1 GCA_022842255.1 Saprospiraceae bacterium
GTGCTCTTCCGATCTCCTTCGGTATTGAAATCTTTAGGAGATTCAGCGATAGAAAAATTGCGCAAGCAGTAGCCTACATATCATAAGTAAGTTCCACCACCTCCGTCTCTAAATGAGATTGGCAGGTGAGGATGTAACCAGCCTTGACTTCCTCATCGTCGAGTGCATAACAGGCTTCCATTTTGACCTTACCGTTGATGAGTTTTGCCATGCAGGTGGAACAAGCCCCAGCTGTGCAAGAATAGGGTGGGTCGAGTTTGGCCTTTACCAAAACATCCAAAATCGTGGCACCTTCAGGTACCGGGAGTTCGATGCGCTCGCCCTTAAGGTGTACAATGACCCGTCGGCCGCCCGCCCCAGCGCTGCCTTCAGCAATTTCACCGGGTGTATGGGTCGCGTTGACAAAGTGTTCTGTATGGATCTGTTTGGCCGGGATTTCACGACCCAATAAGGTCGCTTTGATCAAATCAGCCATATCGCCAGGGCCACAAATGAAGTAGATGCAATCTGATTCCGGACCATGGGCCATGTTTTCGTCCAAAAAGGCATTGGCCGTGCGACCGGTAATGCGCCCAATTTTGCCATGCCAATTGGTGGAGCTTTTTTTGAACATCCCGAAAAGCCCGCCCCCTGCATTTTCCTTTTTCGGTTGGCTCAGGATATGTTCTACGTGAAGCTGACCGACATACCGTTCGGAGAGCCGGTCCAATTCATCCCGAAAAATGATGCTTTCCTCGTTTCGACTGCCGTAAAAGAGGAAAATTGCGCTCATAGGCTCCGATTCAAGCGTGGTTTTGATGATGGACATCAGGGGGGTTATGCCACTTCCCGCACCAAAAATGTAGTAGGTACGGCGCTTGTCGGGATTGAGTTCGTTGTAAAAACGGCCAGCAGGCGGGGCAATTTCAAGGGTGTCGCCTATTTGGGCCTCGTCGTGCAGGTAAGTAGACGCTTTGCCACCCGCCACTTTTTTTACCGTCACGGCCAAGCGGTTTTCCAGGGGGCTGGAGGACATGGAATACGAGCGCCGCAATTCGTGCCCATTCAAATGAAGCCGGAGCGTGAGGTATTGCCCTTGTTTGTAGGTGAATAAATCGCGTAACTCGTCGGGGATTTCCAGTTCGATGGTGGTGGTATCCGAGGTTTCGGCGGTTTTGTTCTTAATTTTGAGTTGAAAAAAATCCATGTCGGGGAAAGTAGAAACTGGGAATGGGGCGTTTTAAAAAGAAGGTCCGCACCAAAATGTTCGGCAAAAATAAGCCGCCTTAACACCACTACGGGGGAATAGTTGAAATGAAAAACACCATAAAATGGAAAGCTTGATGAAAACAACCAATATCCCAAACAACAACTATTACCTTAGCCCCTGAAAATCAGCACTTTTAACCTTCTAAACGCACGACACGAACAGCATGAAAAGCAATAGCCTTCTCACCTACGTCCTTTATGGCCTCTTGGGCTTGTTCATCCTCGCCGCCGGGTACTACGCCTGCCAAAAACAAAAAGAGCAAAAAGAACAGGCCGCCAAAGAAGCTGCCGAGTTGGAAGAAACACTCCGCGATATGGGGTATTCTTCTGAGGACACCACTGCTGCTTCGGGCAGCTCATACACCAGCAAAGACACGTTGACAAAACCTTCATCAACCACTACCAAGCCAGGGACCAAAACCACGGTGACGAAAAATGGGATAGAAGAAGAAACCGCAACTACCACTAAAAACAAGCCTTCCACTACGACTACCCCTACTACCACCAAGCCGTCCAATACCCTTGTTAAGCCGACCACCAGCACGACCACCAAAAAGGGCGTAGCATCGGTAAAAGGTCCCGGAACAGGCCGCTGGGCCGTACGCGCAGGCACCTTTGCCTACATGGACGGTGCCCGTCGCCGCTTGGAAGAAGTAATCAAAGCGGGCTATCCCAATGCCGAAATTTCCAAAACGAAAGAAGGCAAGGCCGCCGTCATCGTGTTCCGCTCCAACGACAAAGACGCTGCCATCCGTATCGCCGATAAACTCGAGGAAAAAGGCATTGATGCCGCGGTTTTTGATCGGTCGAATTGAATGTTGACCGTTAACTGTTGACAGTTGACTATTGACTTTTGACCAAAAATACTGAAAGCGCAAGGACCAAGGATGTCTTTGCGCTTTCGGTATTTTTGGCCTAAAACCAATAGTCAACAGTCAATAGCCAACAGTCAATAGTCAACGCTCACCAAACCACAAATTCCGTCCTACGGTTTCTTGCCCGACCAGCGGGGGTATCATTGGGTTCCAGTGGCTGGCTTTCGCCAAAACCCTTGAAGCGCAATCGTTCGGCGGGGATGTTTTTACTGAGCAAATAATCTTGCACCGCTTTGGCGCGGGCTTCGGAGAGTTTTTGGTTAACGGCGTCGTCGCCCACGTTGTCGGTGTGGCCGTTGATTTGAATTTTGAGTGTGGGGCTTTCGGTGAGCAGTTTTACCAGAAAATCCAGTTCTACCATGGATTCCGAGCGCAACAGCGCCGAACCGGTTTCAAAAAACACATTTCGCAACACGATTGGGGGCATGAATCCTTCGGTGTTGCCTATGGGCATGAGCTTGATGTCCAACAGAAAAGGTTTGTCGATGGTAGCACTTTCCACGAGGTTGAAATTTTCGGAAAAGAACAGGAATTTCTCCTTGTTCACATTCAGCGCATAATCTTTCCCCGCGGGCAAACACACCAGAAAAGTACCGTCCGCCTTGGTGCTGGAACTCACAAAAACTTTCCCCGTTTTTAAGTCCACAAACTCCACTTTGGCCGTGATGGGGTAGCCGGTCATCAGGTTGCTTACTTTCGCTTTGGCATAGGTAACTGCTTGAGGACGAGCAAATTCCGGCAATTCAAAGGTATAAAGATCCAAGCCGCCCCGGCCACCCGGGCGGTCGCTGGCGAAGTAAGCCGTTTTCCCGTCAATACTCACCACCAGCATGCCTTCCTCTCCTTTTGTGTTGATGGGATAACCCAGGTTTTGAGGTTTTCCCCAGGTGCCATCGGCTTCCTTTCGGGTGAAATAAATGTCACTGCCGCCCATTCCAGGCAAACTATCCGCAGAGAAATAGAGCGTTTGACCGTCGGGATGAAGAAAAGGGGTTTGCACCTTCCCACCTACGTTGATGTAATCTGGGAGCTTTGCGGGTTGGTCCCACTTGCCACCAGGAACACGCACGGTTTGCCAAAGGGCCACCGGTGGGGTCACGCCATCCACGCCGCGACTAAAAATGATGGTTTTATTGTCGGCTCCGATGCTGGGCTGCGATTCCCAAATGGCTGAATTGAGGCTGGTGCTGAAAGCAACGGGTTTGGTCCAACCCGTGCTTTTGAGTTGCGACCAATACAAATCGCAGGCGCCTTGTGAGCCCTCGTCCTCTCGATTGCAGCAGGTCAAAGCCAGCCAAGAGCCATCCGGGCTGATGGCTTGGGCGGCTTCTCCGTAGTTTGGGGTGTTGATGCCTTGCAAGGGTTGGGCTTTTTCCCAAGCGCCATTCCGGAATTCGCTCCGGTAAAGGTTTTCGTCGCTGCCCCCATCCCGGCGCGTAAAGACCAGCACCCCGTCGGCAGTTAAAGAAGGGAAATATTCCATCCACTGGGTGTTGATGGAATCGCCCAGCGATTTGGGTTCGAAGGCCACCGGATTTTTGATGGCTTTGGCTGCAAATTGGGCTGAAGCCATAAGGCGTTCCGCGTTGCGTTTCCGGCGTTCGTTTTTGGCTGAACTGCGCGCATAACTGGCTGCGTGCGAGGCGCATTCCTCAAATTTATCCATTTCCCACTCCACCTGCGCCAAAAAGAAAAAGGCCACGGGAGCGTAGTTGCTGTCCAGAGCAATGGCCTCTTCAAAATATTTTTCGGCTTTGAAGAAATCGCGGAGCGTGACAAAATTGTCGGCCAGTGCGAGTTTGGCGTCAATAAAGAGGGGGTCGGCTTTCAAAGCTTTTTCAAAATACCCTTGAGCGATGGCGGGTTGGCCGTGTTTCGCCTCGTCGCTGCCCGCATTGAAGGAAGAGAGGGCTTTTGCGGAGGTTGTTTTGGTGGTCGTATAGGTTTGGGCGTTTCCTACGGAATGAAAAAACAGCAGGAAAAATGCGGGTATGAGCGGGCGCATGGGTCAGTTTTTGGGCAAAACGAAATTCAACGGAAGATGTTTTTGCGGCTAGGCAAGATTTCTGGTTGCAGGGAATGCAACTTATACGGACATTTGGCAGCAGAGTTTAAAATCATTTTATGAAAAACAGCTTATTGATCCTCGCTTTTACGTGGTTGACAAGCCCTGCTTTTGCACAATTTCATCTGGGATTTTCATCTGGTGCAAACCTATCTTTTTGGACTAGGGGCATCAACTCCCTTAACTTTAGTAGTGGCTATGAACCAGCTTTGGGTTGGCGCGCAGCGGCAATCGGGGAGTGGCAATTGAGCCCATCTGCGGTGCTTCGGGCAGAATTAGGCAGCCAGATAAAAGCCAATAAAACGGTTCGGACATTGATTTTTGAAACTGATATTCAGTCAGGAAACTTTCAGGGAACGCCTTGGACGTTTTACGAGCGTTATCAGTATTGGGAAGGAAGCTTGCTTTGGCAGATTTCGCCATTAAAAAAGGCCAAGCCGCTTTACCTGCTCATGGGTGGTACGATGGGATATTTAGGGCAGGCCTGGAGAAAGGTAAAAGGTGCAGAGGAATCCAGTTACTTCTCCAAAAAATACCCAATCGACCCTTCTGATTCCAATTGGAACCGCAATGCATTTGCCCTCGACTTTGGTTTGGGTGGCAATATTCCTTTGGGGAAAAACAGCAAAATCAAAGTCGAAACGCGATACCAACACAGCTTGCTCGACTTGTCCACTGATAACGATCTGGATACCCGCACCCATTCACTCCTGTTCAATGTGGCTTATTTACACCGTTTATAACAGGCTTGTATTTGTTTAAACTCGCCAAAAATTAGGATTATGCAACAAAAACTTCCCTGCTTCCTGCTGATTTTGCTCTTTTTAAGCACCGGATTGGCGCTATCGGCCCAAACCCCTACAGTCCCTGAACAGGAGTCCGTCAAACCCAAGGGTTTTACGGTATCTGGTCCTGCGGGCGTGAATATTTCTGGACCAACTACTATCTGCAAAGGGGGCGAAACCATCCTGAAAGCAGAAGGGGATTATGAAAGTTTTGAGTGGAATACCGGGGTGCAGGACCGTTTCCTGCGGGTGCGCGAGGAAGGTACCTATGAAGTGACCGTGACCACCAAGGGCGGTTGTAAACTTACCACCTCCGTAACCGTGCGTATGATTCCCTGCACCTGATAAATTTGATCCAACATGCAATTTCCTGAATTCTCCGACGACGAGCCAGAAGTGCCCGTATCCTTTCATTTTGAAGAAGTGGCGTTTGATTTACCCGATGAACAAAAGCTGAGCGATTGGCTCCTGGGCGTAGCCGAATCCGAAGGAAAAGACTTTGTGGAGGTCAACTATATTTTTTGTTCCGACGAACGCCTGCGCGAGATGAACGTCGAATTCCTGGACCACGATTATTACACCGATGTCATCACGTTTCCCTACGCCGAAGATGCCGTGCACGGGGATGTGTTTATCAGTTCGGAGCGCGTGGCCGACAATGCCCAATCGCTTGGCGTGGCCTTTGAACACGAACTCTGTCGGGTATTGGTGCATGGCGTGTTGCATTTGGCGGGTTACCTGGACAAAACCGAGGAGGCCGAAAAGGTGATGCGCGAACGGGAGGATTTTTATTTGAAAAGAATTTTCCCGGGCGGAGCGTAGGCGCATGTTGGAAAAGGCTCCCGAGACGAAAAATTACCTCCCCATGCAACGCATTTGCCGAGCAATGGTCTTTGCCTCCAGTTCTTCACCAAACATTTTTCTTATGTCTCGTCTTTCCTTAAAGCAATTGACCCTGTTGTCGGCGTTTCTCTTCGCCTTTGGCTCATTTTTGACCGCACAGGAGTATTCGTACACCTTTAAATCCTCCGCTTTTTCACATTCCAACCCTTGTAAAGTATTCATCGGGGTAGGCACCAGCACCGTAACTGAAGGTTTGAAGGTCGATTATACCGTAAACAACACCCCGGCTACCCAGTATGGTGTATTGGCAGGCGATATCATCCTTACCCTCGATGGGGTGCCCGTGCGCTCCCAATCCGAACTGCTTCGCGAACGCGACAAGCACCAACAAGGGGATGCCTTCACCCTGGCAATCCTTCGCGACGGCATACCAAAGACCATCAACGCCCGCTTTAAAGCCTGTTCGGAAGAAGAGCAAGCGGCCGCTGAAAAAGAGATGGAAAATGCAATGGTAGAAAAGGAAATTCGCATGGAGGAAATGCAGGCCCTCATGCAGGAACGATTCAAAAAAATTGAAATGGGCCAGCGCCCAATTCTCGGGGTATATGAAAACACGGAAGTGAACGAGCAAGGCCTGGTAATCAGCAGTGTAGTGTCCGGCAAAGGCGCTGAAGCGGCTGGCTTGAAGGGCGGTGATGTTGTTGTGAAAGTGGATGGTAAACCAATCACGGGTACGGTGACCTTGCGCGGTGCCTTGGACAACCACAAACCAGGCGACCAAGTTTCGGTGGTGTACCTCCGCGACGGAAAGTCCATGCAGGCGAACGTTGTTTTGAGCACCGACGGCTATTCCTTTAGCCACAAGGTAGAGCGCGACCCCTGCAAGGTGTTCATCGGCGTTTATACCAGTGGAAATGCACTGGAAGGCCGCGGATTGCGGGTTAATGGTGTAATCGATGGCACTCCAGCCAAAGAAAGCGGGGTACAACCCGGGGATGTTATCCTGGAATTCAATGGCCAGGCCGTGAACAACCACCAAGAATTAACCGGCCGTCGCGACGATCAAAAGCCCGGCGATGCCTTTACCCTGACCGTTTTGCGGGATGGAAAAACGATGGAAATCGACGCACGATTCAAGTCCTGCGATACCCCAACCCCTGTGGAAGAAACCGTACAAGTGCTCGAAGAAAGCCCGGTTACAGAGGAGCGTAAAGCCCCACAGGATGTTGCAACCGAAATGCTGGACGCCTACCCGAGCCCAACTTTTGGCCCGGTAAACATCCGTTTTGAGGCGCAAGCCGTGCCCACTACGGTCCGCATTCTGGATATTACGGGTAAAGAGGTATTCCGCAGAGAACTTCCCCAGTTTGGTGGTTCTTACAACGAACAAGTCAACTTGTCCAACCAAAAAGCAGGAAACTACGTGCTGAGCGTCCAACAGGGCGACAAAGTGCAGTCCAAGCAGATTGTGTTGTTGCCTAGGGCGTAATACAACGAAGTTGACAAATAAAAGAGGCTGTTTGAAAAGGTT
>JALHPW010000244.1 GCA_022842255.1 Saprospiraceae bacterium
TTGCCCCTGCGGCCTTGTTGGCTTTGCCCGTTCCGGCATCCTGGACTTTGCTGTTTTTGCTGTTGCCCGCCGGTGTTTGTGTTTTTTCAGTCTTGCTGGCGGTGGTCGGTTGTGTGGTCGCTGCTGCTGGCTTTGCTGCAATGGGTTTTTCTTCAGTAATGGTCTTGTATTTGAGGGCGCTGCGTTTGTTGAAGGTCAGCAGCTCGATGTTCAGGAAAAAATTGCTGCCAATGGAAATGCCGGCCTGGGTAGCATCCGAGCGGGTTTTTTGTTGCAATTCCCGTTCCTTTTGAATCAGATCGTATATTTCGCGGTCTACAATATCGAGAAAAAGGGGACGACTGGAGGCAGTTTCCGAAAGGACGTCCTGTAAAATTCGTTGCACTTTTACAGGGGCCGATCCCGTGTTTTTGAATTCCTGGAGGGCCAAGCTGGTCCTTGATTCTGAAATGGTAAACGGACCGATTGGGAAACCGCCTGGCACACAAATGAGCGGTGTGCCGGCAGCAAAGTGTTCGGCAATTTTTTTCTCTCCTTTTCGCACATCAAAATTGCGCAGGGCGGCTTGATAATTTTTGCCTTTGTTGACAACCCCAATCAATTCCGCATCCCGAAAAACCTGCCCTTCCACGGTATAGGTTTTCATTACGGCGTACACATTGAGCCCGGCTTCGCGGTTAGGAGGCACCACAGGGGCATTGTTAAGGATGACTTCTTCGGCCTTGCCCTTGCTCTCTTTGGAGATAGAGGTGATTTTGGCAGCGCCCGCAACGTGGGCATGGATCAGTCCATTCGCAGTGTTCCGTATGGCCTTGTTGAGCTGTATCAAGGCCCTGGCGGAGTCGGTCTGTGTTTTGTATTCTTCAAAATCCCGGGTAGTACCACTTGCATCAAAGTTGTTGAATACCAGTACTTTAGAGGTGGCTACATCGACCAACCGAACCGTCAGGTTGGCGGAGGCAATTTGAAACTTGTCTACCCGGGCCAACTTTTTTTTCTCGTCGTAAATCGAATCCAAATCCATGCTCATCTCAAAACTATTGATGTCGAGTCGAAGCAGGTATTGCGCGCCTACCAGGTCGTCCCAATAGCTCGTTTTTTTGAGACTGGAGACGGGTTCCCCACTTTGGAGCATGTTGACGGCCTTGGAAAGCTGATCTTTGTTCACCACGGTATAGGGTGGGGGAGTGCCGCCTACGTTTTTGAGGCCATTGGTAAAGGACATTGAAATCTGTTCGGCTACTTTGGCCTGTATGCCGGGTGCCACATCGGGTTTAAGTATTCCGATAACTGGAAGGTAAGGGCGGCCCAATGGGTCGTTGCCCGTATCGAATTGGGCAGATAGATTTTGGGACGAAAAATAAGAAAGCAAAAAAAGGGTAAAAAACCTTGTCATGGAACGTTGGGTTGTGTGCATGGGTGGAGTTTTACCGCAGAGACGCCGAGTCGCAGCGTGAATTAACCCCTCCGCGACGCTGCATCTCTGCGGTAATCTTTAGTTTTGGACAATCCGGCAGTAAAGTTTTTTGTTGGCGGCAAAGTGTTTGAACACTTCTTTTTCGCCGGAGCGCACTTTGGCATTGGCGAAATTGGCGTTTTC
The DNA here is from genome assembly GCA_022842255.1 of Saprospiraceae bacterium. Classification (GTDB taxonomy): domain Bacteria; phylum Bacteroidota; class Bacteroidia; order Chitinophagales; family Saprospiraceae; genus M3007. The sequence continues at coordinate 1,601 of JALHPW010000244.1, forward strand.
AATCCGGTCCACCTTCATCTTGCCGATGGCCGCAAAACGTTCCATTTGTTCGCCGTCCACTTCTTCCATTTCGATGGTAAAGACCTCGAGCATGGTGCCGACCTTCAAACCTTTTGCGCTGCCACCTGCTAGCAATACCCGCTGGGTGGATTCGCCCTTGTCTTCGAGCGAGCGCATGACGGTGATTTTTGCACCGCTAAGCCAACGATTCGACAGTCGGTAGACCATTTTGCGCAGGTGTTTGCGGTAGTTGGCCGCAAAAAAGTCCATTTTGTACTCATCTGTTTCGACGGTGTTGCCAGTAGCAACATCTACAATCTTGAGTACAAACTTGCTCTCTTTAGAGAAATAATAGCCTTTTGCAATAAACTCAGCGCCCACCGCTTTGCCTTGCTCCACCACTTTCCCATCCATGAAAGCTTCATTTTTTTGCAATTCCAACTCCTGTTGAACCAATTGGGTAGCCTCCCGATCCACGACCGAAAAACTTCCGAATTTGACAAAAGACTCCACAATCTCGCTACGGGCTTCCTTGGAAAAAGTCATCGAGCCAGGGTTGTCGCTTTCCAGGGGCGCCACCCAAATGGAGGTTTTATTGGTTTGGGCCACAAGCCCTTGTGCTGCAAAAAGCAGCATCCATAATATCGTTTTTTTCATCTGACAGTTGAATGTTGAGTTTTGACCGTTGACCATTGACTTTTGACCATTGACCGTTGACTTTTGACCATTGACCGTTGACCATTGACCGTTGACCATTGACTTTTGACCGTTGACCGTCAACCGTGCACCGTCAACCGTGCACCGTTTACCGCTCCACCAAAACACATTTTCTACCCTCTGTCAAATACAACAGCCCCAGGGCGGTCATGGCGTTCCAACGGGCGGTTTCTGCGGCTTTGCCTTCTTTGTAAAAACTGAACAACCATTCGTAGTTGGTTTTCAGGTTGTCGTCCACCTTAGGCTCAATGGCGGCGATGGCGGTTTTTGCTTCCCCAAAACAAGGGGCGTTGGCATCGATCTGACTGAGAATATACAACGCAGTTTTGAAGTCGTTGGCTGCAACAGCGGCATTGGCGCTACTCATTTTGTTCTGACATTCAGCCGATTGAAGCTGATTGAAGTATTCCAGCTTAGTGGCCGCTACTTCTTGAAAGCAAGGGGTGCCCTGCGGTACAGAGTGCAACATCGCAAACGCATCGCGGTATTTTTTCTGGCTGGCGAGTTCGGTAGCGGTTGCCTTCACGGTGCCACATTGTGCCTGGTAATGTTCCAAAATCCGTTGACGGAAGGTCTTGATGGACTTGGTGAGTCCCGGGTTGTCGCGACGAACCGTTTGGAGGGCACGGTTGACCGCTTCGTCCAGGTTGTTGCCTGCTCCGGATACCTTGACATCTTGAACGGCCAACACTTCGCCAGTCATGGCATTGGTCAGTTTGAGCTGGAGGTTTAGCTTGACGGTTTGTTGGGTTTTGGTCCCTTCGATTTTGCCTTGCTCCAAAATATCGAGGGCAGGGCGGATCACGAACACCGAAAACTGATTGTTCACCGCGTCGCCGCTTTCAAGTGCGGATAGGATTTGCCGGTCTATGCGGTCCCGATTGCCATAGTTAAGGTCCCTGCCAAAAGTGGTTTGGGCGAGCATGATCGGAATTTGTGCGGCTTCTTGTGCCGAAAGGCAAAAAGTAAGCAGCGCGAAAAAGAGGGTATAGCTTGACTTTGTCATTGGGCGCTTAGTTGATGGTGATAAAAATTTTGCTGCCTTGTACGTCGCGGGTGCTTTCGAAGCCTATCTTTTTCAGGTAGTTGCGAAGTTCGGCGGCAAATTTTGTGGGCCGATAGTTGTTGCCATTGGCATCCAAAAACGGCAGGCGCAATTCATCCACGATCATCTTGGTGGAGGTGACGCCTTGCAGGTGGAAGTAGCCTTTGTAGGTGTTCTCTTCGAGCCATTTTTCCATGACTTCGGAGAACATCTTTCCGGTATCGCCCACTTCGGTGTCCATATCGGAGGTTGCGTTTTCAGAAAACGTGATGTTTAGCGCGCCGATTCGGCCATTTTTTACAATTTCGTCAAACTTCGATTGCATGGTATTCAAGAAGTCTTCCACAATGCCCTCCGCTGCTTTTTCGGTCAGCTTTTCAAAACTCTCGGTGTAGAATTTTGGGGAGTTGCCCACCTTGTTGGCAAGCGAAAGCCCGCTGAAGGCATCGTAAGCGGTCACGATTACGGTCACGCTGTTGCCGCCGTCTGTGCGGTTGATTTTCGCTTCCGTTTCCACATAGATATCTGCCCCCGAGAGTTCGATGATCTGTTGTTTCAGGGAAGACAGGTTGTTCAATTCCATGGCCCGGTCATTGTTCACCAACTTGCTTTTGGCCACAAAATCTACCGTGGAAAAGCCACGTTTATCAAAACCTTCTTTGATTTTGGTGACGGCAACCCGGAGGTTGATATCGTTCTCCAAAATGGTGCGCATGTCCTGGTTTTCCTTGGCAAACGGGATGACCATGATGCTGGGTTGAATCGTGCGGGGAGCTTCGGTGGCAGGTTTGGCCTCCTGCGCCACCAAATGAGTCACCAACCCCAAAAAGAGGAGGGTGAGGGTGTGTTTTCTAAACATAATTTTGAGAGAAAGTAGTTACAAAAAGTAGGATTTAGAGCCCGAACTTGCGGGTAATGCCACGGTTTTCGAATTCGCGGCGGAGGGCGTCCACATTGATTTTAACGCGTTGGCTGATGTTTTTGCGCCCTTTTCGCCCTGCGGCATAGGAAGATTGCGACTCAGACAACATCATAAACGGTTTGTAGCCGCCTTTGAAAAACTGGTCGAAATATGCGCTGTGTTTTTTGCGCGAGGCCGTTTCGTCGGGCAACATCGGCAATTGTTGTTGCGAACCAGGTATTCCCTTGAAAATCAAGGTGCTGAAGGCATTTGCTTCGGCATTTGAAATGGCTTGTGGCTTGGTAGGGCCATAACCGCCGGCGCTCAGCAGCACGGTGCCCGGCTCGGGGGAGCTGATAAAATTGACCTCCCCGCTGATGGTGCGGGCGCTGTTACAAGCCACTAATAATAGAAGGGGAATCGCAAAAAGGATGGATAGTAGGTGTTTCATGTACTGTTTGATTTGAGATGGCGAAGGTAGAAAAGTTGGTTTTCAAATATGCCGATGGAATTGGGCCAAGAGTAAAATAACGTGAGTTTTGAATAGCAAGGTTTTGGATAGGATTGATTCACAGAATAATAGCCGCATCGCGGCGTCGCGTCTGTAGTAAATTTTTGAGGTCTTTTCTCAAAAAAGTGTACCCCGGAAGGAACTCCCCCCGAGGTACAGAAAAAAACATTTCCAGGTTTAATGCTTGAGTCTCAATTGATTTAATGGGTTTCCTAGGGCTAGTTTTTCACTATTTTGACTACTTTTTGAGCTGTCCCTGTACTTAACAGCAAGTAGTAGTTGCCTGAACTGATGGATGGGGGTAGATTGAATGCCAGGGTTTGCTCGCCAGCTGGTTGCTGAATAGGGGCTATCAGGTTTGCCAATTCCCGTCCAGAGGCGTCGTATAGGGAAAGGGAGACCTCGGCAGCAGCTTGCAGGGTATAGCTCAAACTGGCCGTTTCATCCGCAATTGGATTGGGCGAAACCACTGTTTGCTGGAATACCAGACTGGGCTCTTCTGCTTTAACGGTGATATCTGTCAAATACCGCAAGACATAACAACTGGCCGTGTTCCCAGGTGCATTCAGGTTTACGGTTTCCTGCATCCAGGCAGCTGCGACCAAGCGCCCATCTCCCTGTAATTCCATATCTTGAATGACTTGTACATCATAATCCACCTCTAGTGAGGATACAAAACGACCTTGCTGGGTTCCAAAGGTCAAATCAGGCGTCCCGTTTGCGTTAAGTCTGGTGAAGGCAAACTTGGTAGTCGTGGGCGGGTTCTGATAGGTATATCCACCTAGCAAAACCTTCCCGTCAGGCTGGATGATGATTTTACGTGCGGTAGCAAAGAGCGTAAATGGTACCCGGGCGATTCCGAGCGAGCCAAACGAACCATTGGTGCTGCCTGATGCATTTAAGGACATTACGGTCATGGCTACATCGGTGAGTGTGGGCGAATTTCCACCTACAAAGATTTTCCCATCCGAATTGACCGTAATTGCTTCGGCTTGGGCATTGTTCAAGCTTGAGCCCAAAATCTTGATATAAATACCATCTCCACTGAAACTGGTGTCGAAACTACCATCGGTGTTCAAGCGAATGACCGGATAGCCCGAGCCGGCCATACTGCCAAAATAGCCAGTTACCAATAGTTTCCCGTCTGGTTGCACACACCCAGATGGGTTAAAGAAATTCTTGCTTAGGTCGATGACTAATTTTACGGTCCCATTGGTTCCATAGGTTTCGTCTAGGCTTCCATCCGGGTTGCAACGACGCACGGTCACAATAGAGTAGGCGGTTGGGGAGGCCAGGTCCGACAAAATCAAAATTTTACCATCGGCTTGCAAAAGTACCTTAGAGCAAAACTCATATTCTGCTGTGGGTACAAAATTGAATCCCTCATTCCCAAAACTGGTGTCCATACTGCCATTTGGAAGCAAACGGATCAATATGGTTCGGAAGGCGCTTTCCATAAGCACCAGAATTTTATTGTCAGGCAAAAGGGCCATTTGAAACAAGGCATCATCCCCACCGTCCACATCCAATACCACAAAGCCCTCCTCTCCAAAGCTTTGGTCCAACGTGCCATCGATATTGACACGATATAAGATTCCATCATAGTTCGCCCCTGCATCGCTGTATCCATAGCCTGCTACCAGGATTTTACCATCTGCTTGTAATTGCATATCCAAGGGTTCAAAATAAGCGAGCAAGTCAAGTGCTTTTGCCCCGATGTTATTGAAAGTGCTGTCCGCTAAGGGAACAACAGATTGTGCTTTGATATGGGTTTGCTGGATGCAAATCGAGCAAAGAAGAATGGCGAAGAAGTAAGTTTTTTTCATTGTAATTGTTGTGTTTGAATGTTGTGGTGAATTTGGGATGCCCTTAATTTGACTTTATGATTTTAATCCATTGCCTGCCTTCACTCGTTTGCAACTGCACAAAATACTCTCCAACAGGCAGTTCATTCGGCATTTGGAGCGTCTCCACATGGCTGCCTGCTGACCGGTTAAGCAGGTCGATGGGTTTTAGCACCACTTGTCCCAACGTGTTAAAGATGGATATCGACAGCTCGGTAGCCTCCTCGAGATGGTACTCAAGTTGCAGTTGTGTGCCGTAAAAAGGGTTGGGGGAGGCCGATAGCTGGAGGTCGAGGTTTTGGTTTGGAGAAACGATGCCCAGTTGACCGCCCGGAATGAGCCTTACCAGAAATCCATCAACGGTGTATCCATCCACATCATTCGTAGTCAAACCCGAAAGCAATATTTTACCGTCCGGTTGGATCAATGCCGAAGTAGCGCGAGCGCTGGTCGAATCATGATCGATGAAGACCAGTACTTTTCCTAGGTCGCCAAATTCCTGATCAACAAAACCATTGGGTTTTATACGAGCGACGGAGAAGCGGGTGTGTATATTGTCTTCGTCCGACAAACCAGCAAGCACCAGTTTGCCATCGGTCTGTTCCACAATATCAAAGATGTAGGAATGGCAACAGCCAAAGTCAACTTGGGCTTTTCCTCCTAAACCAAAGGTATTGTCCACCGACCCGTTTGGATTGAACCGCATGATGGTGAAATGTT
>JALHPW010000245.1 GCA_022842255.1 Saprospiraceae bacterium
GGCGTGAAGGTCGTCGGCGATTTGTTGTTGGGAGATCTGTAGGCGGCTGGTTTGCAGGGCGGCCGATTTTTCCAGGAGGTAATGTCGGAGCCGCTCGTCAAGTTGTTGAAATACAACACTTTCCAGGGTGTGCAAGAGTTCGTCGTAGCGGTAGCCAAAACTATCGAAGGCAAATTTTTGCCAGGCCGGGAAGCGTCGAGTAGCTTCATGGATAAGGGCTGCGGGCAGCAACACCACTGTGCTGGATTCTTGTGTAATGGCGTTTACCCGGCTGGTTTCCCCTTTGTAGCAGGCGCTGAGGGTCATGGCGCAGGTTTCGCCGGGAAGGATGTAATACAGGAATATCTCCCGGCCTTCGGCGTCTTCCCGCGAGACTTTGACGGAACCACGCAACACGAGGGGGATGTACCGCACCGTGCTACCCACGCGCATCAACTCGGTTTCGGGCTCAAAATCCTTTTGGACGGAATGTTCGCTCAGCCAATCAACCAATTCACTTTGATTGAAGGCTGGGAATGTTTTTCGCAAGTGGTGTGGTGCTGGATTCATAATTTTTTCAATGGCTGACGCTGCGAACGACCCATTATCTTCGCTGACACATAAAAAAGTCTATTTAGCCCATGAATAGTACCACCGTCATCCTTTCAGACGCTAGCACCTTTGTGTGAGCAAAAATACCCATACCTGTGCTTAAAATCACCATTCAAAATCATGTCATTGCTCAATAAAGACTCCAAGGCGTACAGTATTTTCCACCTCAAATGCCCGCGTTGCCACGAGGGTGAAATGTTTGAAACGGGCAGCTGGTCTTTCAAAAAATCGTTCGATATGCTGCAGCGTTGCCCCAAATGTAACCTGAATTACTTCCCCGAACCCGGCTATTACTACGGCTCCATGTTCATTTCATACATTTGGATGGGCTGGTTTTGCCTGTTGTTTGTGGGGTTTTTCCATTGGTATTTAGGGTTGAGCCAGACTTGGGCGTTTGGCATGTTGATTACTTTTTTGGCGGTCAACTTTGTGTATATTTTCCGAATCTCCCGCTTGATGTGGATCAACATCAACGTAAAATACGACCCTGCCGCCATTGACAAACAAATGCTGCGCGCTACACAAGGGACAAAAAAATAGCGGCAAGCAAAACGCTTACCGCTAAACCCTATGTTGAACTCCTATATTCCCTTACTTAATTTCCTCAAAAACAACGTCATCGGCAGATGCCTTGGCATTGTCGAAGGACTTTTGCTGGGGTGCGGCACAACCCGCTGCACCGCAACAACCGATGTCAAAAATCGCCTGTAAAGCAAAAATGCTTCCGAAGGCGAACAACATCCAGTCGCCCGTACGCCAGACTTCCGCAAAGGCCCAGATGGCAACGCCCGCACGAAGCAGGCGCATAAAATGCCAGTTTTTCAATAGCGTGGTCATGTTATTTCAATTTAGAGGTTTGTTGGCCAGCCACCAACCAGCCGTTCATGCCTGGCGACATCTCGTACACCATCATGAATTTTTGTTGGTGAAGCATTTCAGCGGCTTCGGCGCTGCGCCCACCCGATGCGCAATAGAGCAGCACGGGGCGTTTTTTATCCAGTTGTTTTACTTTCCCCTGAAAGGAAGGGGCGGTAAAATCAATGAATTCAGCACCGGGAAGCGCACCGGTTGCGGCAATTTCGCCGGGGGTGCGTAGGTCCACGATTTGCAGGTTGCCACTATTGGAACCCAGTAAGGTTTGGGCTTCCTTGACTCCAATTTTTTTGAGCACCGGTTGGGTACAACCCACGAGCCCAAAAAGCAGCGAAAATGTGATGATCGATAATATTCTCATGTGTTGTAGTGCTAAAGCTATGGTAGTGGGATGAAGTTGTCTCAAAAGGTTGATTTGGTTGATAAAGTTGATGAGGGTTTATTTTTCGCACCCTAAAAGGGGACGATTCCTGCTTTATTGAGTTCAATTATCAACATTTATAAACCGTATAAACATCATATAAACCTTTTGAGACTACCTCATCGACCCAATGTCAACAATCAATGTGGCAGCCGCTCACGGAAATACCCATACACCCAAGTACCAGCAACGGCACTCAACAGCGTGACACCAATAACGAAGGCGCCACTGCCGATTTGGGCGAACAGGGGACCGGGGCAAGCGCCAGTCATGGCCCACCCTAGGCCGAAAATGGTGCCGCCGAAGATTTGTCCGCGGTTGAATTTTTTAGGATGAAACTCAATATCCTCCCCGTATATCGTCTTGACTTTGAACCGTTTGATCAGATAAACGGAAATTGCGCCGAGCACCACACCCGTGCCAATCACCCCGTACATGTGGAACGATTGAAGCCGGAACATTTCCTGAATCCGGAACCAGGATACGATTTCAGCCTTTACGAAGGCGATGCCGAAAATGATCCCAACCGCGGCGTATTTCAGGTTGTACCACCAAGGGTGTTTCAACTGCGATTCGTTGACACACATGGTATCGAGCGAGCGCACTTCAAAATCAGTATTGAGCGCCGCAGCGATTTCTTCTGTGGAAGGAGAATGGAATTCTTTTATGCTAGACATTTTTCTTGCGAAGGATTTTATACTGTGATGAAAGTGATTTGAGTGCTGCAACTATCTGATTTTAAGATGATTATAAAACTTCGACATTCAAAATCACTTTGCGTTGACTATACAGCATCAGAAAAGTCATGGGTCCATCAAAGGGCCAGGATGTGTGGAAGAATCAAATTGGCCATGATAAAACCACCCACCATAAAGAAGATAGTGGCTACCAAAGAAGGCCATTGAAGGTCCGACAAACCCATAATGGAGTGCCCGCTGGTGCAACCACCCGCATAACGGGACCCAAAACCAACCAGGAAACCGCCCAAAACCAACATGGTAAAACCACGTAGGGAAAACAGGCTTTCCCAGGAAATCAATTGGGCAGGCACCATACCGCTGTAGTCGGTAATGCCATAGGTTTGCAGTTCTGCGGCCAATTCAGGTGCTACTTTCACGGGTTCTGGGTTGGCCAGTAATGTGGAGGCGATAAGGGCCCCTGCCATGATGCCGCCCACAAAAAAGAAGTTCCAAACCTCTTTTTTCCACTCATATTTGAAAAACTTGACGTTGGCCGGGAAGCAAGCGGCACAGGCATGGCGCAGGTTGGCCGAAAGCCCGAAGTGCTTGTTGCCCAAAATCAGTAAGGCAGGCACAATGAGTCCGATGATGATGCCCGCTGCCCACCAGGGCCATGGTTTAGAGAGTAATTCCATTTTTAGACTAGGTTGATATTTATCAACAAAGGTGGTGACCTTCGTCAGTGTGACTGCGTGACTTTTATCACGACGGCCCAATTCTTAGTAGATATAGTTGAAAATGAGGTTGTAATGCGACATCTCTACCCGGTTGATGACATACCGCTCGCTGTCATAAACCTCCCCCAAACGCCCCTTCCACACGTATAAAAATTGCATCCGCAATCCTTCAAACATGCCCCCAAAGGCATAGCGGACATCCAGGTTCAACTGTTGATAAGCGGGGAAAGCGTACTTGTTCAGTGCGGCGTTTTTTACATCAGGCAGGTAAAAATGACCATACGCAGCTTCCAGGCGTAGTTTTTTGTTTTCCGATTGCCAGTTCACGCGCCCCGTGATGGAATGCGAATCCCCGCTGCCCTCGATCCGCTCTCTGGACATGAAGGTGTAAAAGGGTTCGCGGCCCCACTCCCTGGGGGAAAGAAATCGCCCATCGGCCGTTACCCGCGTATAAGCCGCTAGGGCCTGCCAAGGGCCGTGCTGCCAGCCCGTTTGTGCGCTGAATGCGTTGGATTGCCCCCCTTTCTGAAAATAGGTTTTGGAAGCTTCCTCATTTCCACCGTGCGCCAAAGCATCTTGATGCGTCATTTGTAGGCCAAACAACCAATTATGCTTGTTTTTGAGCGCCAAAGTATGGTCGGCCTGTACAAAAGCTGTGTTGAAGATGTTGTCCACATACTGATCCCAGACCTGCACTTTGGTGTGTTTGCCCCATTGGCGGGTAATGCCCAGCAGCCCAATGCCCATACTTTCCAGGTTTTCGGGGTACCCGCTTCCGGTACCGTCGGGGTTCAGGCCCTTGGGATACAAGCCAATCGATTCGCCAATTCCAAACCACTCTACGGTGCTTCGGGGCGATATTTTCCAAAGGAAACCCGTTTCTATTTTGGTGTTTTTCAATGCATTGATTTCGGCCCAAACCCCCGATTCGGCGGTGGGGCGCATTCGTCCGTCTTGGTAATTGACAAAAGGGGTTTGCAAGGATTGTTTGCCAACCGTAATCCGCGCGTTTTTCCACTGATATCGAATCCACAGTTCTTCCATTCGGTCGAGGTTGTTCCGGTTATTCGGGTCTTGCACATCAAAAAGTCCAATTTCATAGCGGTTGATGGCTCCGGTAATCGAATCCTTCGCCCCCAAATCGGAGGATGCCAGATTGAAATTGAAACCGCCACCCAGCCCAAAATTGAACCCATGCCAAGGCGCGGAAGAATAATGCAGGTTCCCACCAGCCGCCCAGGCGTGGTAGTCCGACAGCTGCCGGGCATTGTCGGTAGCCATCAAAAACGTCCGGAAACTGCCATGGAAATGGCCGTGTTTAAAGGCGTCGAGGAGGTTGGTAATTGGGGGTTTGGGGGGCGGCAACGGCTCCGCAGGAACAGGTTGTGCCGTTTGTGCAAAAAGCAGGAAGGCTTGCAGAATGCCTGCCAGTATAAGGATAGCGCGTTTCATGTTGTGGTACAATGTCTTCTTTGAATGCTGCCACAAAGGTCGGGCGGGGGGCAGGGGGACGCGCGTGACTTATGTCACTATAAACGGTGCGGCCACTAGGTGGCGCTTGTTGAACCAGCATCACCGTCTTTCATGACCATGGTCACGAAAGCGGGAAAAATCGGCCCATACCTTTCCTTGCTGCAATGACAAAAGTTGCAACTATAGCCAACGCAGAGTGATTTTGAACACCGAGCGCACGTAATCAATTAAAAATCAAGGTGTTTCAATCACTCAAATCATCAAAATCACTTTAATCACAGTATAAATTCAATGAAATTATCAGAACTGCTTACCTCCGAAAAAACAGGACCCGTATTCCGCCCGCTTTTTAAGGCCCAAAATGGCCGGTTGACCGCCATTCGTCTGCTCAAGGACGAGGTTATCAAAGAACATAAAAGCCCCGTGCCCGCCATGCTCTTGGTATTGGAAGGAGTGGTGGTTTATAAAGAATTGGTGGATGGGCTGGAGCATCGACTCGGCGCAATGGAGTACACCGAAATCCCGCCTGATATAATGCACCAAGTGACCGCGGAGACGGATGCTTATTGTATTTTGATTCAGTAGTCAGAGCATTAAAACACCTGCGTATGCGCGCAAAACAAACTGCAGAGACACAGAGCCGCAAAGTGTTGATTTTCAAACGCTCTGCGACTCTGTGTCTCTGCGGTTTAATGAAACTAGTATTTCTCAGGTACTCAATCGCGTGACTTATATCACGGAATTCCGCCTTGGTTCGCCGGTAATTTTGTGCATCGAATCTTTAGCGCATTTTTAACACCTACATCATGAAATCTCTTTTGTACAGCCTGGTTTTTAGCCTTTTTGCCCTGCAATTGTCCGCACAAACCAGTCCCTTCAACATACATCTGGAGCCCCTGGACATTCCCAATGTGGGTGGCCTCCAATCTTTTGCATTCGGCCAACACGATGGAAAGTGGCTGATATTCGGCGGGCGACTGGATGGCTTGCACCGCCGACAACCCTTTGCCACCTTTGATATTGCCGGACACAACAATCAAATCATTGTAGTTGACCCCAACACCCAACAAAAATGGTCGGCGCCCTTGAGTTCCCTGCCCGTCACGTTGCAGGAGCAGTTGAGCTCCACCAACATGCAGTTTATCCAGGATGGCGAGTACCTGTATCTCGTGGGGGGCTATGGATACAGCAATACGGCGGGCGACCATATTACCTACAATAAATTGACTGCGGTAGACGTGCCGGCGGTGATTGAGGCCGTGGTGAATGGCACGCCGTTTTCCAGCTTTTTCAGGCAAGTCGCGAACGCCCAATTTGAGGTGACCGGGGGGCATTTGTCCAAGATATACGATACGTATTATTTGGTGGGCGGACAAAAATTCATTGGCCGTTACAACCCGATGGGCCCAGCGCATGGTCCTGGGTTTATTCAGGAATATACCGATCAAATCCGGAAATTCAACATCAATTACGACGGCAATACATTGACAGTCAATCACTTGCCCTCCTGGACGGACACGGACCAACTGCATCGCCGGGACTACAATGTGGTGCAACAGATTATGCCAAATGGGCAGGAAGGGGCGACTGCTTTTTCCGGTGTGTTCCAAAAAACGGTCGATTTGCCCTATCTCAATTGTGTGAACATCGACAGCAGTGGGTACACCGCAAACAATGCTTTTTCGCAGCACTACAACCATTATCACTGTGCGTTTTTACCGCTTTATTCGGCCAGCAACAATCAGATGCACAGCATCTTTTTTGGCGGCATTGCCCAGTTTTACGACAGTTTGGGTATTTTGGTACAAGACAACAACGTGCCATTTGTCAGAACCATCGCCCGGGTCACGCGCGATGCATCAGGCACTATGGCTGAGTACAAGCTTCCTGTAGAGATGCCCGCCTTGCTGGGTGCCAGTTCGGAATTTATACCACTGGAAACGGTTCCTGCCTATGCCAACGGGGTGGTCAAATTGGATGATTTGGCTTCGGACACCACCCTGGTAGGTTATATCTACGGCGGTATCGCTAGCAGTGCCAGCAACATCTTTTGGATCAATACCGGCACAGAAAGCAGCGCCAGCAGCCAAATCTATAAGGTTTTTGTGATAAAAAACGCCGCTTCCGCAACCCACGAGCTCAACAAACAAAGCACCGGAACCCTGAGGATGCAAATTTTCCCCAACCCGAACAACGGGGTTTTTGGTGTGAAATTCCAATGGACAAAACCCTCGCGGGTATGGTTGAGCATCGCCGACCAAAATGGCAAATTGATTGACCGCGAAGAGTTGAAAAACCTGTTTCCGGGGGAAAACATCGTGACCCGAAAACTGAGCAAAGTAGCCGTGGGCAGTGCTTACTTCGTAACGCTGGAGACGGAGACGGAAAAAGCTACTGTGAAGACGGTGGTGCAGGAATAATAATCCTGTTTTCGGGAAGTTATTGCGGCTGGCTTAAAGGGTTGATAGGTGTTTATGGGGTTGATGAAGGTTTATTTTTTGGGTGCTGGAATT
>JALHPW010000246.1 GCA_022842255.1 Saprospiraceae bacterium
ATATTGGGTAGGCTATCCATTGCCAAGTTTTTTGACTTCTTTTTCAATCGCATCGACAATCTTATTTACAGCATCATCTCTGTCCATATCGCCAATGTCAAATCTCAATGCCACATTTACGGCAATCTCGTTCTTTTTTGCCGAGATTTTTTGGTCAAGACGCTTGGCTGTCTTGGTTCTGCCGAACTGCTTCATTATTTCTTCGTCGTGGTTGTGCGCAGACATTTTATTAAGTTTTACGGTTTAAAAATCCCGGCAAGCCGCTCAAAACAGTCCTTGCAGACCAGCCTGAACTCCTTCCAGAGTATTTTCAGTTCATCCACGTCGAATAGCTTGTGGCACTCCGAGCATGGCTTGAGAATGATTTCAGTTTTCTTCTTCTTTTTGGTTCTTGGGCGCATTTGCCGAGATTTTTTGGTCCAAGATGGCCCATCCTTCGGCGATGGGGTCTAGGCCCATGAACGGTATGCAGATATTGATGGAGCGGAGGTAGTCGATGGCAATATAATCCATATATTCTGGAGGCTCACCGCCTTGGCTGTTCCATGTTTCCAAAAAACGTCCAATCGGCAGCGGCGATATTTTTATCCACATAGCCACATTTCCACCGCCGCTGATTATATTACAACCGCCTCTACCCATGCCAACACCTACTATTTTGTTATCATCTCTTTCAATTGCGGCAATATGCAATCCGGTTGCCCTTGTAAGTACATCAACCGCTTCCGCATCCGTGATGCTGGATAAGGGGCGGAGGACGAGCTTGCAGTCGTCCAATGAGACACGATGCACTTCGACTCTGCTTTCGTTAGAATACAAGCACACGGCTTCTATATTGCCAAAGTCGTAATCCAGCCCAACGAGCTCAAAAACCCCTTCCTTGCCAGTAATTGTGCATTTGCACCCGATATGGGTGCCAAAGAACCTGGCCTTTATTTGTTGCTTATCCATTTTACTGATTTATGGTTAAAAAATCTTGGCAGCCACGACGACGGTTGCCGAGATTGCGGCAAAAAAAAGGATGGCACCTATGATGCCAACTATGGAAGTTGGTTCTGGAAGATTGTCGGAAAAGTTGTCGTGCTCTGATTGATTTTTCATTTAATTGGTTGATAAGTTAAAAAATCTCGGCAAATCAGCCGACCTTGGTAAATTCCGAAACAGGGTAGTGGGTTCCTTCTATAATAAAGCTGTCCCCGATCTTGGCTACGCCCAGTGCATTGTAGCCCTTCCCGTCAAAGTTCACCTTCAGCATGGTCCCGACGAACTTGTACGTTTTGTCGGCACCCCATGATGGGAAGCCAGTGGGACTAAGGGAGATGTGCGTTTTTGCCGGGATTTTTTTGGAAATCAGTTCCGATTCAGGCACCAGCAGCTTCTCCCCCATGACCTGCTTGCACCCTTCTACGACGCTGCGCATTGCAGCCAGTTCGTCATTGGCCTTTTCAGATAGCGAAATTGGCTTGATTTCCGAAAAAATCTCGGCAACCACCGACTCCTTCTTCCTACCAGGCTTAGAGAAAGTAAGCCCAGAATCCACCTTCTCATCGCAGAGCCTCCAAAGAAGCTGCTCTATGGCTTTGGTTGCAGTAGGGTCTTTTAGCCAGCCAGTGGCCTGCGATAGGTCAATAGGGGTTCTGGGCTTTTTACCGACTGGCTGAGATGGTGGCACCTGAAGTTTCACGATGTCGCTGGGCCTCAAATCCACTTCTTTTATGCGTTCTTCGATATTCATTGGTTCAATTCTTTTTCAAGTTCCCTGATACCCGCAAGCACAGATGGGTGCCATATACAGGTCTTTTTATCAAAAGCTGGGCACCCATAGGATTGCATACCGCCATTGCAGTGGCAACCATCGGAGTCAGCCTCCGCCCTAATCCTGTCCGCTTGCATGTTGCGCCGTGTTTCTGCCGAGAATTTTGACTGGTCAGAAAATGTGCCGCACTTGATTGGTTCTGCGTTTTTCATGCCGCAAATCTACGACGGGTTATTTACATTGTCAATACCAAAACGTTTTTTATGATAAAATATTTTCTCTTTGACAATTACGTGGGGCGGTAGAGAGGTTATAAATGTTGAAATTGGCGATGTTGGCTGGTGGTCAGATAGTTGTGAGGGGCGGAAAATGAAGTTGGGAATGTGGAGTGGGTGGGGGTGATTTTTTGACCGGATAGGGTGGGGAAGTTACTGCCGGGTAGGGTGAAAAAAGTTGGAGGTAGGGGCTGGGGGGAGATAACCCCGACATCTCACGAAATGACTCAACAAAATAAACCCGTTCGATTTTACCGGGTGGGGCCTCTTTTTGGCTGCCAAACTGTCACGTTTTGACCTATTAGCCAAAACCTTTGGTGTGGATGCAATGTAAGCGCCCAAAAACCTCTTTTGATCACCCATACGGCAATTATATAAATGATTGACAATGAACTACTTATACTCATTCGCTGGCATGGAAATAAGTCTCACTGTCATTAATGATATAAATAACAGTGAGAATTTTGCTTGATATTCAGGTAGTATGCCAACCGGACTATCAAGCACTATCAGTCAGGTAGTCCGGTTTTGCGTCATTTGTACGCATAATGCCAACTATCCCCCGTTCCCGTTCCATCAATACATCGCACACGATGTTTCGGATCTACACATGTATCGCTCCCGATGTTTCCTACCCTTAGCCTATGTTGTGCCGTTCCCGATGTTCCCCCACGTTTGCGCCTCCATTGCCACTGTTGCGCCCTATCCTTTGTGCTTTGCTTACTTATAGTAGTGCTGGATAGTGTTCTTTGGCTTGTTCCCCTGTTTTGCCGGGATTTTTTGCCGTTTCCATCCCTTCGCCCTGGTCGCTTGCTTGCTTCGCTCTTAGTGTCTCTTATTGCCTTAGATACTATCTGCACTGGTTTTTGCTTGTTTGCCGGGATTTTTTAACATATTACTATAATTTATTTTCGTTTCTAATTGTTTGATATTCAATGCTTTGTGTGGTTGGTACGTTTATTTTTGTAAAATATTCTCTAAAATACTTGACAATGCCACATTTGCCGCCGTATATTTGCATCATCAAACAGCGAGAGCGATACACAAGCGGCCAAATAATCCGCTACTATCAAAACTCTCAACTTGGGCGAAAGACGGCAACTAATAGCGACCTTGCGAACATTGCCTATCAGCTTTCTGCATTCTGTTTCTATCGTTACTACGTTACAAGACACATTTAGATTTTATTACTTGTTTGCCGGGATTTTTTAACCTTTTCAATCTTTTCTCCATGAATATCCATCAAATTATCAACCTAAAATCACACGCAACGGGTAAAAAAATGCGTGTATC
Organism: Saprospiraceae bacterium; assembly: GCA_022842255.1. Classification (GTDB taxonomy): domain Bacteria; phylum Bacteroidota; class Bacteroidia; order Chitinophagales; family Saprospiraceae; genus M3007. The sequence continues at coordinate 3,325 of JALHPW010000246.1, forward strand.
AATGTATGTAAAGTACGCAACGGAAAGGGATGTAAACGCTTACAATGGGATAGGACTAAACCAATTCCCAGCAAATTTCAGCCCTTGGCATGGAGGTAAGAAACATTCCAAGTACCCTATGTTTGATTTTAGGTATTCAAGCGTTTGCTCTCAAAAGGAAAACGACAAATATCTATCAGGTAAAAATTACCGGCAAACCAACTAACTCTTAACATCCCCCCTTACCTGAAAAGGTAGGGGGATAAAATCAATAAAGCCATGCTTTGCACATTGCAACAAGACCACCACGAAAAAATAAAAGTATCCGCTACTGAGACACAATTCAAGCAATTGTTGAAAACCCATTTTGGTTGGCGAAAAAACATAACATTAAAAAGGCTTTACGGACTTGGTTCAAAGGATTTTGACGGGTTCGTTAAGTTCGCAAAAAGCAGATTAACACAATGAACCTGCTTAAAACCCTTAGCCGCAACCTATCCGACAAAACCTACCAAGACCTCAACCTATTGGGCAAAGCCCGCTGGAACGCCTATAAATGGCTTGCGGGGCTTGTTCTTTGGTGGAGGAGGTAGGTTGCCGGGATTTTTTAGTCAATCACTAAATTTTACCACCATGCAAAACTTCTTTGTTGCCGTCGAACACGATGGCGAAACATTCTACCTCAAAACAACGGCCATTGACCGTGAATCGTTGCTCAAAACCTTGCCAGAAACGCTTGGCTGCCCTCGCAGCGCAATCAAAAAGGCAGTCTGGGTAGGGAACCATGAATACGAAAAATTCCCGGCAAATGTCATCAAAACAAGTGGAGGGCTTTTCAAACTTGTCATCGACAAAACCGATGGAAGGTACGGCGCTCCGATGGGTAGGGCGAACGTGAACGAATGCCCGACCACTGAACACCTTGAGGTGAACGTGTCAATTACTGGCAAAACCTTTGACCGAACCGTTCCACTGGACGGCGGCGGATATGACGCTGGGGGTGCTTATTGGGGAACTGGCAGCGAACTTAGGGTGACTTACAATGAAGACCTTACATTTGTGAGGTTTTACAGGAGATAATCATGGGTAAATTTAAGTGAAGAGTAGTTCAGCAGGGGTAAGTGTTTTTGCTTCGCCCCTGACTTTTCACTTGTTTGCCGGGATTTTTTAACAAATTAAGATTAACAACAAATGAAAAATTATAAATTCACTGGAGTCACAAAAGATTGGTTGGGCAAGACATTGCACCAAATCGAGGCCACATCTGATTTTAATGGAATCAAAAAAGGTGACGTTGGTGGCTTCATCGAGAAAGAAGGAAACCTGCAAGGCAATGCGTGGGTGTACGGCGATGCGCAGGTGTACGGCGATGCGCAGGTGTACGGCAATGCAAGGGTGTACGGCGATGCAAGGGTGTACGGCGATGCGCAGGTGTACGGCAATGCAAGGGTGTACGGCGATGCAAGGGTGTACGGCGATGCAAGGGTGTACGGCGATGCGCAGGTGTCTTTTGACGTGATGCAGACAAAATATATCGTGCTTGGGCAATTCGGCGAAAACTACCGATATGTCACCGCTACTCGATCAACCATCTATTGCGGGTGCTTTGAGGGGACGCTGGATGAGTTCAAAAAAGCGGTGGCAAAGAAATACGGCGAAGGATTTGGCGGCTACGCAGATTGCGTGAAGATGCTTGAAGTGTTTATGTCGTAAAAATCCAATTTCCCCAAAAGACCAAAAATAAATGTAATCGTAAACAATCCGAACCTTAACCAGCGGCCATTACCTTTGGCTACCTTGCCGCTTGCCGCTGGCGGTTCATTGTTGCCGGGATTTTTTAATGCTTAAATTTATTGACCATGCAAGTTCCAAATAACGTAGTCGAAAAGCTAATCCCAATGCTATTAAGGACAGTCGGGGTAAGTAGCGAGGATGTCATCGAAGTTCGTGACGAACTCATCCGCTGCCAAGAACGTGACAGATTCCAAATCAAGGAAAAGCAATACGAGGACACCGAGCTTCACGAAAACATCTACATGCTTTCCGGGATGCTTCACGATTGGCTCAACAACGGGAACGAAATCGAAAACTCGTTCACAGGCGGGACGGGGCAAGCAATGCAGGACGTAATCGAGTGGGCGAAGGAGTTCACCGACAAAAACAAAGGCCGTGACTGGGACGGCGAATGGTACGATGAACTGGAGGAGTTCTTTTCGGCCAAGATGAAATCTGCTTGACCAAAAAATCTCGGCAACCAACAATCAAAATCAATTCACACTTAAATCAAAATCCAATGAAAGAAGTATTCACATCCGAAACATTCCAAACGCTGTCAGACTACATTGACGCATTCATGGAAGACCATGACTACGACAACGTGACCATCGTTATCGAAAAAATCACAGAACAAGGTGAAGACGAGCCTGACTACTGGTGGAAGGCTACGCTTGTGCCAAAAGACACCCGAAATGCCTTGGAAGACCTCTTGGTGGACGAACACGGCATTGTCCGCTTGTTCTTCTCGGAAGAAGACATAGCCGGAAGGGTAGAGGCGCTGTTCGAGGACGACCTCATCCCAGTTGAACAGCTTACAAGGGAGCAAATGGAGAGTGTCAAGTATGTGCTTGCAAATTCCGATTGCGAGTATGGGCTGAATTGGGACGCAATTGACGGGGCGATTACCGACTTGTTTGACGACGACAGCGACCCTGACGAAGCCTGTGAGCGCGACAGGGAAAGACACGGGACGGATGGGTATGAGAACGGGGAGGATGGGAGCGAAAGCCACGCGCTGGGAGGACGAAAGGAGTTTCGAGTAAATGCGCAGATTGGGAGCGTCAAACATTCCATCTCTTACCATGACGGGGCGAAGAAACATAAGGATGGCTCAAGGTTTTTTGACCTCGAAACGTTCAGGTCAAAAAAAGAGCTTGAAGGCTTTGCTAGCGACCTACTAAAAAATGGCTATCACAAAATCTAACACCACTTATTTGCCGGGATTTTTTGGGGCCAACGTCAAAAAATCTCGGCAAAAACTCCCCTACAAAATGAAAGGAACGATAAAATCTCACTTCCCAAAACCGAACCACAAAGGAACCTTCATCGTCATAATCTCACCGGAGGACGGTTCTCCGGACATCTACGAGGAGATGAACGAAGTGGGCGACAAACAGGAACTTCCAGAAGTTGGCAGCGAGGTAAAACTTACTCCGTCTTGGCCGACATGGAAGGTTAAGTTCTGAACAATCTCGGCAGCCCCACTTATCCCCCAACTAGAAACGGAAACTGTGAGCAGTGGGGCTTGCCGGGATTTTTTAACCCCAACCAAAGATGCGGCCCCATTGGGCCGTTCAACTTTTTTCACTACACGCCCCGCCCCATAGCGGGTGGTCGTTTTTAAGCCTGCACTTCAGGCAAGCCGAGGACGGGGCAACCGCCAAAAAAAACTAAATATTAGGAAAATGAAAAACGTAATAAAATTCGCAAACTCAACAAACCCAATAGAATCAATATTGGAAAACGGCGATTGCTTTGTAGCAACAAAAGAAATATTTGGTGAAAAAATTAAAATCGAATTTCCAAAGAACCTAATGCCGGTGGCAGAAAAAAAAGAATTTGATGCCGTCATGGCACTGCCGGGAATAGATAATACCTACCTTGAATTTCACCATGTGGATGAATTGGAAAACAGCAAAAAAGAAAATGAAGAAACTGGAAAACAGTCAGCAAAAATAGATGGGCTATATGCAGGTGCTTTGGAAATTGATGTACTCAATTCAGCCGAAGAAAAATGGGCGATGCGTACAATAGCCGAGGAAATTTACAAATTAATTAATTAATCACCTAATATTTCCCAGCCCCGCCGCTTATCCATAAAAACAAGGTATTGAAAGGCGGGTGCTGGTTTTTCATAGAGACGAACCAAGCGGCAAGCCTACCCCGCAAAAGGTAGGCGCAACAATCA
>JALHPW010000247.1 GCA_022842255.1 Saprospiraceae bacterium
AACCCAAAAAAGCCGAGCCCGCTTTTTTTGAAAAAGCACAGGCCGAAATCGAACTTTGCCAAAACGCCAAGACCCTGGCCGCCACCCCCACCAACGTGGAAATCAAACACTTGGGCAAGGAAATCAACAGTCCCTGGAACGAATTCGCCCCAACCGTGGTGGGCGACACCCTTTTTTATACCTCCAACCGCTTTGACAAAAAAAGCGACAAGGGAAAGCAAAAAGCCAAACTGCACAAAGTCATGCTGGCCTCCAAAAGTGGCCGCGGACGTGAACCGGGACGCGGCTTTCCGACTGCTGATACCGCGCATATTGCACATACAGCCTTTTCTCCCGACGGGCATTATGTGTTTTTTACGGTCTGTAAGGACCTGAATGCCTACGACAAACGCTGCGAGCTTTGGCTCACGGTCATCGACCGTCGCAACCGTTGGCTACCGGCTATTCGGCTCCCTGAGCCTATCAACTTGCCCGGTTACACCACCACCCAACCCAATATCGGGTACGACAAGGATGCGCAAGGCCCTGTGCTGTGGTTTTCCAGCGATCGCCCCGGAGGAAAGGGCAAACTAGATTTGTGGAGCCTGCCACTCGACACCAACTTTTTCTGTGCCTGCAACCTGCCCTTGCCCGGCAAAAAAATCGCCTACTTGCCTGATTTTCAAAAACCTGAGAATGCCGCAAGCCTGAACACCGCAGAAAACGATGGCACCCCGTTTTTCCATGCACCCTCCCAAAAGTTGTATTTTAGTACAGATGGATTGCCGGGGCTGGGCGGTTATGATGTCTTCATAGCCGATAAAAAAGACAACCATTTTTCAAACCCGGTCAATGCCGGAGCCGGTATCAATACCAGTTTCAACGACCTCTATTTTTACCTAAAAGCGGATGGCCTGACGGGCTATCTTAGCAGCAATCGTCCGGGAGCCTTTTACATGGATGAAAAAAACAAGGCTGCCTGCCATGATATTTTTTCGTTCAAACTTCCGGTGCCGGAGAAACCCTTACCGCCTGTCGTAACCGATACGCTCCCAAAATTTGTGGAGAAGCAGCCCGAACCTACGGCTCCTGTGCCTAGCCTTCCGCCTGTTGAAGTTCCTAAACTGATGGACTTCAATGGGTTGCCGCTTTATTTTGACAACGACGAACCGGATAAACGCACCCGTCGAACAGCCACCAAAAAAACCTACGAGGAAACGGCGCAAGCCTATCTGGACCGCCAACGGGAATACCGGGAACGTTTTGTCGGCAAGACCGACGGTGCCAAAGCAGAAGCCGCAGAACAACAAATCGACGACTTTTTTGAAGCCGAAATCCGGCGCGGGTACGACCGGCTCGGACAACTCTGCGACCTGCTGCTCAGCCGACTCGAAAGCGGGGAAGCCATCGAGGTACTCATCAAAGGCTTTACCAGTCCCCGAGCAGAAAGTGATTACAACCTCAACCTTGGCAAGCGCCGGATCAGCAGTGTACGCAACCATTTCGAAGCCTGGCAAGACGGAGTGCTGCAGCCTTACCTGCGTTCCGGGAAGCTAAAAATCACCGAGACCAGTTTTGGGGAAACCACCGCCCGCGCTGGCATCAGCGACCAACTGGCCGACGAACGCAATTCCATTTACCATCCCGATGCCGCGCGTGAGCGCCGGGTGGAGATTGTAGAGGTGCGGGCGCAGAAGTAAGTGGTGGCTTTGACTACCTTCGCGCCGTGTTTTCCATCATGAAAAAATCGACCCTGCTGCTGCTGGCTGTGCTCTTTGCAACAGCTTGCAACCGGCACATCAATCACCCACCCAAAATGGCGCATTTCAGCATCCCGTTCGAAACGAACGACAACCAGACCCTTACCTATCACGAGGCCATTGCCTGTTATGAAAAGATGGCGGCTGCTTATCCCCAGATTTTTCAACTTTCTAAAGTAGGCAGTACCGATAGCGGCGAGCCCCTGCACGTAGCGGTTTTGAACACAAGCGGCGAGTTCGATCCGGAAAAAATACGGCAGTCAGGCAAACGTATCTTATTGATCAACAACGGGATACACCCCGGCGAACCCGAAGGCATTGACGCTACCATCCTATTGCTTCGCGATTACCTGGAAAAGCCTGAATGGCAAAAAACACTGGAGCATTTGGCCATCGTGATTATTCCTGTGTACAATGTGGATGGGTGTTTGAACCGAGGTTCTTTTTCCCGGGCCAATCAAGATGGTCCAGAAGCTTATGGTTTCCGTGGCAATGCCCGCAACTACGACCTGAATCGGGATTTCCTCAAATGCGATTCGCGCAATGCACGGACTTTCAATCAGATTTTCACGACCTGGTTGCCCGATATTTTTGTGGACAACCACACCAGCAATGGGGCTGATTATCAATATACCATGACCCTCATTGCCACCCAACACAACAAGTTGGAGGCACCGCTTGGCGCGTTTTTGGAAAACATCATGTTGCCTGAACTCTACGCCGATATGAAAGACCGCAAATGGGAAATGATTCCATACGTGGACTCTCCCAAGGAAACACCCGATTCCGGCATCGTCGGTTTTTGTGATTACGGACGCTATTCTACCGGATATGCGGCCTTGTGGAACACCATCGGTTTCATGCCCGAGACCCACATGCTCAAGCCGTTCAAGGACCGCGTGTGGAGCACGTATCACTTTATGGACGTGGTCATCAAGTTCATGGCGCGGCACATCCCCGAAATCCGCGATGTACGTGCCAAAGCCTGGGAAAAAACCCGTAGCAAAACAACGTTTGATTTGGATTTTGCCATGGACCAAAAGAAGCAGGACCTGATTACCTTCAAAGGGTATGAGGCGAAATACAAACCCTCCGAGGTGAGCGGGCTTCCAAGGTTATGGTACGACCGCAGTGCCCCTTACGAAAAACAGATTCCGTATTACAACCATTTCAAGCCTTCGCTGAGTGTAGCCAAACCCGCCGCGTATGTGATTCCGCAGGCTTGGGAACACGTGATAGAGCGCCTGAAAATCAATGGAGTAGCCATGAAACGCCTTACGCAGGACGTTGAATTGGAAGCCGAAACCTATTTCATCAAAGACTTCAAAACGCGCAATGGCTGGGAAGGGCATTACTACCACAGTGGCGTGACCTTGGAGAAAAAAATGCTCAAGCGGAAGTTTAGCAAGGGCGATGTAGTGGTTTTGACCAATCAAAACGCCAATCGCTACCTGCTCGAAACCTTGGAACCCAATGCGCCGGATTCCTGGTTCGCCTGGAATTTCTTTGAGCCGATTTTGATGCAAAAGGAGTATTTCTCCGCTTACGTTTTTGAAGATTTAGCCGCCCAGTTTTTGAAAGAAAACCCAACAGTCAAGGCCGAATTGGATGCCAAACGCAGCACTGACGCCGAGTTTGCCAACGATGCGGCCGCCCAACTGGATTGGGTATATCGGAAGTCGCCTTGGTATGAGCCCACCCATCGGATGTACCCTGTGGCGCGTCTGGCGGATGTTGGGAGTTTGCCTTTGAGTGAGTGATGAGTGTTTAGTGGTGAGTGTTTAGTGGTAAGTGTTTAGTGTTTAGTGTTTAGTGAATCATGGTCATCACTAAACACTAAACACTCACCACTAAACACTCACTAACCGCCTCCCGTTTTCGACGCGGGCCGAATCCCGTTAAGAATCGGTTGGACCGAAAGGGAATCAATGGGCGGGATAGCAGCGGGTTGAAATGGTCTGCCCGGTCGGAGTCGGGCAAGGGAATCGTTAAGGGCATTTTGGGCCTCCAGCAACAGCAGGGAATCGACTGTACTTTCAGCCGTTTGCAGCAGGGTTTCGCGGCACTCAGCGACTTCTTTCTCTATGAACGCTGTAAGGCGCTCCGCTACTTTTTCTTGCACGATGGCCTCCTTGTCACGGCTGCAGGACAAGAACATGAAACAGCAGCACCACAAGAGTAGATGCGTTGGATGGGAAATTTTATATTGGGTCAACATTTCGGGACAAATGTTTATCATTTTTACTGAAATTGGATAAGAAGCATGCCAATGGTTAAAAAAATTGTGTGGTTTTTATGCTTTTGTCGAAAAGGTATGGATCCATATTACCCAACAGTAGAATTTTAGCCTTATCGTTTGGTTAGCTTTGCGGCCGCGAATTTTCGGCAATTTTTTTCAAAAAAATTTGCCTCTAACTATTGCATAATTTGAATTAGACCGTATCTTTGTCCTGTTGAAGGCATTAAAAGAAATGCAATTTGACATTAAGTTTGCAAAGTTTCACCACTCAGGTGTTTTTTTAAGAAGTTTTCATTTGGTTTTTTGGGGTTATACAGGGTGCTACTGATTCTTCAGTCAGTGCCCTGTTTTTTTTTGCCCTTTTTTAAAGCCCGATTTTGGTTACTCGCCAAAATCGGGCTTTTTCATGCCCCATCCAGTTTACCTTTGCGCCCTGATTTATCTAACACTCGACATGAAAAAAACAGCGTTCCCCATCCTGCTTGCATTGGCCCTGGTGCCTTATTTCTGTGTAGCCCAACTTGTTCCATTTCCCTATACAATTGAAAAAGAGGCGCTTGGGGATACCGCCATGGTGGTTTCAGCACATCCTTTGGCCACCAAGGTAGGGCTCGATATTTTGAAAAAAGGCGGCAATGCCATCGACGCGGCAGTAGCCATGCAATTTGCCCTGGCCGTGGTGTACCCGCAAGCCGGGAATATTGGCGGGGGCGGGTTCTTGATTTATCGGGATGGCAAAGGCAAAAAGACGCTGGCATTGGATTATCGCGAAAAAGCGCCAGCTGCCGCCACCGAACGGATGTACCTGGACACCGCAGGCAATGTTTTGCCCAATAAAAGCCGTTTTGGAGTGCTTGCCAGTGGGGTGCCGGGGACGGTAGATGGGATGTGGCAAGCCCATTCGTCCTACGGCCGCCTGACTTGGGGCGAGGTCGTGACCCCCTCTATTGAATTGGCCGACAAAGGTTTCCAGATTACCGAGCAAGAGGCCCAAAACCTGAATGCTGAAAAGCTCACTTTTGCCCGCAACTGCAGTCTCAGCCCCGCATTTGTCAAGTTTGAAGGCTGGAAAGCCGGCGATTGGCTCATCCAAAAAGACCTGGCGCAAACTCTCCGACGCATTGCCGGGGATGGGCGCGACGGCTTCTATTCCGGCGCAACTGCTACGCTCATCGTCCGTGAAATGGCCAAAAAAGGAGGGCTCATCACCTTGGAAGACCTGAAAGCCTACAAAAGCGAATGGCGCACCCCGCTGGAATTCGATTGGAAAGACATGCACATCATCACCATGCCGCCACCGAGCAGCGGAGGCATTATTCTGCGTCAATTGTTGGGCATGGTGGGCGATTACCCGCTTAAAGAGTACGGATTTCATTCCGCAGCCGCCATCCACCTGATGGCCGAGGCTGAACGCCGCGCTTATGCCGACCGTGCAGAGCACATGGGTGACCCGGATTTTTGGAAGGTTCCGGTAAAGACCTTGACCGATGCAGCGTATATCAAAGGACGTATGGCTGATTTCAAAGCAGATACCATCACCACCAGTGGAAAAATCAGTGCAGGGAAAATCAAGGAAAGTGAGGAAACCACTCACTATTCCGTGGTAGACCGGGAAGGCAACGCGGTGTCCGTCACCACCACGCTCAATGACAGCTACGGATCACGCACCGTGGTAGCGGGCGCGGGTTTTATCCTGAACAATGAAATGGACGATTTTAGCGCCAAACCTGGCGCCGCAAACCTGTACGGCGCAGTAGGCGGCAAAGCCAACGCCATTGCCCCCAACAAACGCCCGCTCAGCAGCATGACGCCCACCATCGTGACCAAGGCTGGCAAAAACTGGCTCATTGTGGGTACCCCTGGGGGCACCACCATCCCGACCAGTGTTTTCCAGGTAATCGTGAACGTGTCGGAATTTGGCCTGTCCTTGACCGATGCCGTGCAAAACAAACGTTTCCACCACCAATGGAAACCCAATCAGATTTCAGCGGAAGAAGGCTGTTTTTCGGAGGAAGTACAAGCCAAACTGGAGCGTTTGGGACACCGAATCGAATACCGTGGCCCCATAGGCAGGGTGGAAGCGATCATGCGGCTCCCCAACGGCAAATGGCAGGGCGTGGCCGATGGGCGGGGAGATGATTCTGCGGGGGGGTACTGAAAATATCCAATGTCCAATCGAGAATGTCCAATGCCCAATGAGAGCCAGCGCCTGAGATTCCTACAAAAATCTCAGGCGAGCGCCCCACTTTCTAATCTAGTGAGGCGGTGACTTGGAGTCACCGCCTCACTTTTCCATGACATTCCCTACATCTTCACCACCCGCTGCACCCAATACCTACCAGTGGCACCATCCGCAATACGAAGCAGATAAACACCCTGTGGAAGCCCGGTAAAACTCAAGGAAGCCTGGCCGCTAGAAAAGTCCAAACGGTTCGTTTTCAGCACCATGCCTTCCATGTTGGAGATTTGCACCTCTGCCTCTCCGGGGAGTTCGGGGAGGGCGATGGTCAATATTTCCCGCACCGGATTTGGGTAGGTTTTAACCAACACCGTCAAGTCGGAAGTACCAACCAGCCCATCGCAGTTGTTGTCTACGCCATCGATGACCTCCACGGCATCCGGGTTAATGGCTGCATTGGTGTCATCGCAATCGAGTGCATTGCCCACAAAACCGACCGGGAGGATGCCCGTGCAGGTTTGCAGGGTATCGGCAGGGTCGCCAAAACCATCGCCGTCAGCATCCACGTAATATTCGAGGATTGCCAGTCCATCGTCTGCAAGCCCATTGCAATCGTTGTCCAGTTCGTCGCAGATTTCGGTTGCGCCAGCATAAATGGCCGCGTTGTTATCGTCGCAATCGGTGGAATTGGCCACATAACCAACTGGGGCGGTCACATGACAAGACAGAATGGAACTATCCTGACTGCCTTGTCCGTCGCCATCCAGGTCAAGGTAATAACTAAATTGGGCAATTTCGTCGTCCACCAGCCCATTGCAATCATTGTCCAGGTCATCGCAGGTTTCTGTTGCATTCGGGTTGATGTTGGGGTTGTGGTCGTCGCAATCCAGGTTGTTGGTCACAAACCCGCCTGGAGGCTCGGGCAGGCACGACGGGAACTTGCTGTTAGGGGTGCCAAAACCGTCGCCGTCTATATCCTCATAATATAGGGTGAAGCTCAAGCCATCATCTTGCTGGCCATTGCAGTCGTTATCCAGTCCATCACAGAGTTCCGGAGCTCCGGGATAAATCGTGGCGTTGTCATCAAAACAGTCCAGGTTGTTTGTCA